>NZ_JBSVWN010000061.1:0-37941 GCF_054071325.1 Pseudomonas sp. SDO5215_S409
GTACGTACGGTGGTGTGAGAGGACGGCGGATGTGAATCCGCCTCCTACTCTATGCTTGGGATTTGAGTTTGGTAGGCGCTGGTTTGGGACTGTGATGGTGCGAGCGACCCCTACGGATTTGTGTTGAGTCAGGGCGTGTTCGTTTATCTACGTCGCCTGTAGGGCCGTGAGAGGCTTATGGTTGAGGTTCAAAAGCTTACTTTGCGAGTTTCACTTCGATTGGTCGAAGATAAGTCAATACTCGGGCTGTTCAAACTCATCAGTCCATGCTAAAACCTTTGAAGCGATTTTCCTAGCTGCTTGAAAAAGAAGGGAAAAATATGACGAAGTCGGAGTTGATCGAACGAATTGTCACTCATCAAGGGCTGCTCTCATCGAAGGATGTAGAGTTGGCTATCAAGACGATGCTTGAGCAAATGTCTCAATGCCTTGCTACCGGGGATCGCATCGAAATTCGTGGATTTGGCAGCTTCTCACTGCACTATCGGGCACCACGTGTTGGGCGTAATCCTAAGACTGGGCAATCTGTCAGCCTTGATGGAAAATTTGTGCCTCACTTCAAGCCAGGAAAAGAACTTCGGGACCGGGTCAATGAGGACGAGGTTTAGCGTCCATTTAGAGAGAAGGTTATGAGTAGCTTGAAGCGCCTGCTTGTTTTATCTGTGTTTCTTTTACTCGTATTAGTTGTATTGGTGTTTTTTCTAGAGAACCAAACGCCGGTTTCTCTATGGTTTTTTGGATGGGCGGCTCCGCAGATGCCCGTTTCCGTTTTTATTGTAGTTGCGCTGCTGATCGGGACGATTATTAGCCCGTTGCTCTGCTGGTTTGTTAGTCGCATGACCAAGGCATGACCTGGTTGAGTAGGGTTATTCAAGCGCTATCTTTGCGGCCTTCCCAAAAAGGGAGGCGATAGCTCTCGCGCTCCCGTGCCTTGAATTATCAACTTTCCTTTTTTCCTGCGTTGAATTTTACTGCCAGCGCTACCAATGGTAGATAAGCTAGAAGTAATCCCAGCAGACCATCCAAGTGACCACTTCCCGTCCACAGTGCGATCGGTAATAGCCAGAAAAGATTAATTAGAGCAACTGTCAAAGTGACCGGTGCATGTTTCTCTGTGCGACGAGAAGCATATTGATAGGCATGACTTCGATGGGCTTCGTATACTTTTTCTTTCCTTAGTAAACGATGAAGCAAGGTATATGTCGCATCGGTTATGAATACGCCGAGTAAAATTAGCCAGCTCCAAAATAATTGTGGCGCGATCCCAGCGGCTTGTAGTGACAGTATTCCTAAAGTTATCCCCAAAAAACCGCTGCCAGCGTCCCCCATGAAAATGCGCGCTTGGGGAAAGTTCCAATACAAAAAACCCATTACGGCACACGCTAATATTAAGGGGAGCAGTGCTGCTGGATCGTTCTTCCCTGTCACCCAGTACAACAGCGCGCCGCCCAAGCACACACAAATAGCTTCGACACTGGCAATCCCATCGATCCCATCCATGAAGTTATAAAGATTAAGCAGCCAAACCAGGTAAAAGACACCTAGCACATGCCCGATCAATCCCAGGTTGAGTGAAAACCCGAAAAAAATGAGTGGGGGTAGCCCTCCTATACAAAAAAGTGCCCAGATGGCAGCGATAAAGTGCCCGAGGAGGCGCCAACGAGCGCTGATATGGCCATGATCGTCCAGAAAGCCAAGAAGAGCTATGCCGGTGCCTGCGCCCAACAACGCCCCCGCCAAAAGCCAGGAGACTAGACCCGTCTGAGTGGCCAACATCATTGCCAGTAAAAAACTGACGACTATCGAGACGCCGCCACCTCTTGGGGTTGGGACGGCATGCGAACTGCGTGCATTGGGTATGTCAATCAGGCTTCGGGTAAGGGCGTACTGACGCAAAGCGCCAGTCAGAATGAGTGCTGCAACTGCTGTACATGGTAAGAGCCACCAGATATTCATTTGGTCTGTTGTTCCAGGAAGTATTTAGCCGTTTCACGTAATGCTGCGTCGATGCTGACCGGCGGCTCCCAGTCTAATAACTGGCGAGTTTTGCTGATGTCAACTTGCAGTGAGCCACATAAGCGTTGCGCGAGCGCCTGTTTACCCAAGGCTGTTGCACCTGCTTTGAGTAGCCTGCTTGGAACAGGTAGCAAACGTGCTGGCCTCCCGAGTGCAATTCCCATTCGGTGCAATAGCAAAGTCGTAGAAAGGTCTTCACCATCGCTCACCAGGAAGGTCTGATTCGCGGCGGCGGGGTGCTCACCGCACGTCACAATTAGGTCAACAAGATTGTCCAGCGCTACGAGGCTGCGTTGATTGTGAATTGCACCAAATGGTAAGGGAATCCTTTTATGGAGCCAGACCATCATATTTCGTACATTGGCTTGCACGCCGGGACCATATACTAGAACTGGACGAATAATAGTCACCTCCATGCCTGTTTCAGCGCCTAGTGCTCGCAGCCCCTGTTCGGCTTCCATTTTAGATACACCGTAGGGGTCTGTCGGCGCCGCATCGTCGTCGGCGGTATAAGGTCTGCGTGAGGTTGTACTTTCGCCATTTACCTTTATCGAGCTTATGAAGATGAAGCGCTTCACGCCAGCATTAGCAGCTTGCCTGGCTAAATTGAGGGTACCTTGAACATTTACCTTACGATATTCCAAGAGGGGATCTGAGGACTGATCGCTCATGATGTGCACGCGAGCGGCTAGGTGGATAACTAAGTCCTGCCCATTTAGTAGGGCTCGCCAATTTTGCTCGGCGGATAACCCCTGAACCTGGCTTTGCATTACGCGTGGATCCAGATCAATATTTAACTGACGTACGGGTGCTGTAATTTTGTGATCTCGTCTGAGCAAAGGCGCTATCAGCGCGCGCCCAACGAAACCGCTTGCTCCCGTCAAGAGTATATGCATTATTGAGGTGCCTCTATTAAGGATAATATGTCGTCAGCCATTTCGCGCGCGATATTGCCTCGGGTAAAGCGTTTGACAAATCCAGGGCGTGGGCGTGTCTGAATATCCAGCGTTTCCAAAGACGTAATTGCGGCGGTAGGGTCGCAGGGCGGAAAAACGGCGGCGTTTTCGATGTGCTCACTTACAAAGCTCGCAGCATATCCCGAAATTCCCGCCCAGATCGGCTTGCCTAGAGCCGCATACTCAAACAGCTTTGAAGGTAAAACTTTACGAAACGCATCGTAGTCATTAAGGTGCAAAAATAATATGTCCGCAGATTGGTATATTTGAATCAGCTCGCTGCGGCTGACAGGGCTCAATAGCTCAATATTTTTACAGCCCTCCAATGTAATGGCGTCATTGAGCTGCTCAAGTCGTCCTCCGTCGCCAATTATTCGAAACCTTAGTTTGCCTTCGAGTCGTTTTGCTACTTGTGGAATAATGTTATGTAGTCCTTGGCCTTCTCCAATATTTCCAGCGTATATTACGTCTAGAATTTGGTTGAAATGGTTATCGAATTTTGCTGGGTCGATACCTAGAAAATCGTCGTCAATACCATTTGTGAATAAAGAATATTGCTGCTCCGGATAGCGGACTTTAAAGTAGGGTAAAAAACCAGCAGATACCAAGTTGACTTTTTTGGCGGAGTTGATTGTAAATTTTTCCAAAATTAAAAATAGCGGCGCAATTACCCAAACCATTTTGCGAGGAAGCACATCTTTGATCGTATCCACGAAAATATCGCGAATATCTAGATAAAGTGGAGATTGTTGCTGGCGGGCAATAAGCGCTCCTAAGGCTGCCGTCATGAGGCGCGAGGAGGTTGCAAAAATCAAGCCATATTGCTTGCTTTTGACAATTGTTCGAGTTTTTTTTGCATATACCAAAAACGCTTTGGCTTGGTCAATCATGCCGCTTTTATGAGCGGGTAACGCGATTCGGTTAATTGTAAGCCGTGAAAGACTTTCTAACTCTTGAGCTTCGCTGCTGAATGAATTATAGCGGTTTGGTAATGTGGTGATGAGTTCTATATGAGCATTTTCGGGTAACCGCTTGAGAAGCGATTTTACCAGTGCGGTGACGCGAAATGAGCCAGCTGATAAATCGGGTTGATAGTAAAAACTTAAAATTAAAATTTTCAAATAAACCTCACCAAAGTATACAGGTGGTCAGCACGTTTGACGATAACTCAGCAATAATGCACTGGTTGGGAATTGATTTTCCAAATTCCGGGTGCCAAGTGGAATTCAAAATATCGATCTTTTTTGCCCCTTTTATGCGTACGGTTATCAATTGATGTTGAGGTAAAGTAATTTTCAATTGGTCACCCTCCTGAATAACTACAGCCTCAGGATGAACGAAAAAACGAGCGGTTGCCCGGCTATAGGGGCCGGTGATCAAGTCGGTAATTTGCAGCTCGTTATTTAGCGCGATCCACTCACGGGCGTGTAAATTTTTTCCGTTCAAACGATTATAACCATCGTGATTGGCGCGAATTTTCACCCTACCTTCTGTAGATTCAAAGGCTTCTACTATAACGTGCGCGCGGCGGGCCACCCTAAAGCCGCCCCACACCTCGGAAGAGCTTTCACCGTCCACTTCAACCGTATTGTGGGCTGCGGTGCTGCGTTGACGATGCCGCTCAGAACTCTCTCCATACTGCGAGGTCCCTGAATTGACGAAGACACGCTGCCCGAAAAGACTGAGTTCAAAACTAAGAGTATCGGCATGCGTGTGCCCCGGTTGGTAGGCGGGTTTAACTTCGGCAAGATTCAGAAGCGCCTTGCACTCTCGACCCAAGTTAATCGTGGCATATCCGCTTTCGCTGTGTTGCTTTGCACAAATATTAACGTAGTCGTGTTTATCGTCACCACGCAGACAACCGAGGGTGCGTGCATATATCTCGATGTCTTTTAGCGTTGGTGCGATACCGAATGCGGCGTCATTAAAAAAAGGTATACCACCATCTGGATGTTGTAGATCGCGCAGCCACCCGATTGCTTTTTCAACAATACGCTTCCAGTTAGGGAGGTGCGCTTTCAATGCTGGAAGTTCAGCGTAGCTGGCTAAATTGACCAGATCGCACATGTCCCATAATAGAGAAGCGTGGTACATAGGTGACAGTTCAAAGTGTGCCCCGTCGGAAAGAAATTGTTCCTTTACCTCTTGATCCAATATTTTTAGCCCAAGTGCTAGCCAGCGTTCAGCGTGCTCACCCTCCAAAAAAGCGCCAGCGAACACTAGAGCTTTGCCGTTCACGAACAAGTGGTTGGCAAGAATGTGATATTCCAACTGTTGGGACAGTGCATGGGCTTGTAGGGCCAAACTGTTTAACCAGTCATCTTCTAATGCAGGTTGTTGTTGAAACCATTTGATGAAGTTAACAATTCGCAGCGAAAGGGTGTACGGTTCCCATCCGCATCCTTCAAAGGGCGGATTGTGTCGAATCCAGTCGTTAATCAAGTCGATATCAAACGAAACAGGCATGTTATGAGCTGAAACTAGATGCTCAAAATAATGCAAGTTATATTGCCAAAGTTTTGGGTTGATAGTGTTGCTCCATTCAACAGGTGCTCTAATTTCCATAAACTCAAATTGGTGATTTTCTGTAAAATGTGAAAAATTCCATTTGGGAAATTTTGTAAAGTTATAGGCCGATCGCCTATTAAAATCAGACGCTGCAAAAGATTTTATCTTAAAGTAACGATAGTAGAGTCGATAGATGATTTGCTTGAAACGCAAATATTTTATCGTATGAAAAAATTTTAAAAATTGTACTGTTAAAGGGGCGTTCATGAATGTACTTGACTTGTAAGGTTTGGGTTGTTTAGATTTTTAAAGTTAAACCTTAGCCAGCGTTCAAAATAAAGTGTTTGCCATATTTTATAGGTGTTATTAGCGGTGCCTGTGAAATGATTCCTTACTAGTTTTTCGACTTCTTCACGCCTAAGGTATTGATAAATTTCTTCAAACTCCTCAAGTAATCGTTCTGCGCCTATACGTTGAATAATTCCATCGAGAGGCGGGTTGAACCCGGTTTTAGGTCGCTCCACGAAAACGGCAGGAAGCAGATTTTTTAGCAGGTTGGTGAGTGGAGCCTTAGGCGTATTGTTCTTCAGTAAATTTTCAGTTGAGGTAGCCAAGCCGCTAGCAACAATGCGTTCGTCTAATAAGGGAACGCGCAACTCAATACCGGCCAACATGCTGGCTTTATCTGAAACGCTCAGGTTATGGCTTAGAAAACCTGTAAGGTCAAAATGTTGTGCGCATTTGACTTTATCTGAGATATTGCCCTGATAATCGAGAAGAATAGAATCCAAGCGTAGTTTGTAATTTTGCTCCAAACTTGGATAGTCAGGAAAAAAACTTTTCAGTTCCCGCTTGGAAAAATAGCCTAGCAAACGGGAATAGGCAAGAGGCCAGCATTTTTCTTGCGCATAGGATACTAAGCGTTCAAATTTTTTATCGAATTTTCTAGGAAACAATTTAAACTTTAATAATGCGCCCAGTACTGGATAAAGTGCGCGAATCAACGTGTGGTGTTTCAAGACTTTGTAGCGAGGATATCCAGCGAAAGCTTCATCGCCTCCCATTCCGCTGAGCATGACTTTATATCCACTTTTTCTGGCTTCCATGGAAAGCCTATAAGTGGCCCAAAATGTGTAATCGGATACGAGCTCTTCCGTGTTTTTTGCTACGAAGTCAATCGACTCAAACACCTGGTCATTTGTTTCAAGAATTTCTGTTACCACAAGCTTTTTTTTCAGATGGTCGGCAATTTCCGCGGAAAATTTTATGTCAATGACAGCATCGTCTGTTGCTTCATATTTGGCGAAGAAAAGATCCGTTTCACCCGTGAAGCTCGCTAGAATACTCGAGTCTGCCCCTCCGCTAAAAAATACACCAACAGGAACATCGGCGTTTAGCTGCCGAGCAACGGCGTGACGTACGGTGTCGGCAAGACTTTGTTCGGTGTCGAAGTCCTTAATATTTTGAAAACGCTGATGTTTGATAATACCGGTTTGCAAGTCAAATTCGAGGTACATACCGGGCATCAGTTTTTTGATTGCGCTATAGCCAGTGTTTGGCTCGTAAAGAAAACCGTTGTTAAAAAATTCGAAAATATCGTTATGATCAATGTGAGCCTTTACATCTGAATAACTTTTCAAGCCGCGAATTTCTGAACACGCATAAACACCGTTTGCATCAGAGTAAATGTAAACGGGTTTGATTCCGATAACGTCTCTTACTATAAAATATTTTTTCTGAAATTCGTTGAGTATGACAAAAGTAAACATGCCCTCCAGGCGTTTGAAAGCCTGCTCTTTGTACTCTACATAAAGTTTAAGAATAACTTCTGTATCTGACGTCCCTTTGAAAATATAACCTTTCTCAATTAATTCATTGCGTAATTCTTGGTGGTTAAAAATTTCGCCGTTAAAAACGATACTGGTACCGTCTCCCGCAAACATTGGCTGGCTGCCGGTCGGCGAAAGATCTAGGATGCTGAGTCGATTATGTCCAAGACCTACTTGGTAATTGGCAACGTTGGTGAAATAGGTGCCAGAGGCGTCTGGCCCACGGTGTCGGGTGACGGCCAAACTGGATCTCAACTGAGGTTGAAGATTTTTTACGTTTTGACTAATTGCATAAAAAGTTAAGCCGCACATTATACGGAGCGCTCCATATTTTTTTTGTCAGCAATAAAAAACTTAGCTGAGGTCCTTTTTGTTTGGCCCGTATGAGTAACGTCTGTTATTCGGGGATTTTGTGCTTGCTCCCATCGAAAAGTGAAAATAACGCCCCATGCAGCGGCAAGCAGAAGGTTAAACGAAATCAAGCGAAATACGGCAAAAAATAAGCCGTAAACAGCAAGTGTAATTACAGCTGTACGAATAACATTTATATAAAGCGGATCTGCTGGAAGTGATTTTAATTTCCTAAAAGCGGGCCCCAAACAAATTAGGGTGTAAATCAGTAAGCCCGGGATACCGCCTACCATGAGCATATAAAGAGGCCAATTATGAACATACGCAACTCTCTCCGTAAATGAGGCGCCGGTAGACGTTTCCCATTGCATCTCGTGTTTGATACCTATTCCGTTTCCTCTGAAGGGATGACTCATAAACATTTCCCATGCGATTTTGTACTCTTGAACTCGGGAGTACACATTGAAATCCTTAGGCTTCGGCCCAGCCACGTTGTGCGTCAACGGTAAGGCCGGGTAGGGGAGGTCTGAGCTCGGGGACGCAGGTTGCATCGTGTTTCTCGACAATGCCGCTTCTGATAAAGAGTTTAAACGTCCTAGCCATATATGGTCTATCCCGGTGGAAAAAATGAATGTCAGACCGAATATGGCCTGAACGAGGAGATTCGCTGATAACTTTCTTCTTTGCTTCTTATTGTTAAAGCATAGGTAAAGTGAAAAGAGGAAAATCACCAAAATTGCGCTGATCAACATACTTCTTGTAAACGTGATCAAGATGGCAGCCAAACAGAGAAGCGAAAGTACGGCCGCTGCGACGGTAATCCTACGGTGGCGTACCAATGTGCTGATTACAAAGCCCGCTACCATGCCCGTTGGTAATAGCGCGTCGGTGGCTTGTGCCAGCATCATCGTTATTCGGCTGTACAGCGGCCCCGTGGCGTTCATGTTGCTAATTGCATCTTTTAAAGAAAGAGTGACGTGTTGCCCGTTTACTTCAATCGTCCAATATGGTTGCCACATTGCATGATAAAAATAATAGAAGACAATATAGCCAGCGGTCAGTGAAACGAGTGTTCCGATTGATGCCCCCAGCCACTGGATGCTATTTTCGTTTCTACCGACTAGCAGGGATATCGGAATCATCGTATAAATAAATAGAAATGGAATGACACCTCTGAACCAATCCTGCAGCGGTACCTGATTGTTAATTGCGACGATTAGGTTAATGCTCAGTAGTATCGTTCCTATCAAAACGGGCATGCCAAAAATTTTCAGTGCGGATTTTAAATGTTCAACTGTACGCAGTTTGTGCAGCGAGGCGATAAATATTGTTGCCAAGAGAGCGGCAAATGCTATTTCCTGTAAACCTGGTGTAGGCGGTGCCGGACGTATGGAGAATGCTATGGGAAATAAAGCCAGTAAACCTAGCCAAGGTGAAAACACCGCTGTTAGCAGAACTAACAAAATTCCTGCTACTCCGATATAAAAAATTATTCCGGGGCTTTGTATAAGAAAAATCGAGATGCACGCGGCTATTATTATCACCGAACCGTTTTTGATACTGTCATTTTTAATAATCATTGTCTCACTCCAATCACACGATCAGGGACGTATCGCTTTATAGTCTGGCGGTGTTTTCCCAATAATTCGAGCTGGAATGCCAACGACAATGGAGTTGTCTGGCACATCGTTTAACACCACTGCTGCGGCACCGATTTGGCAATTGTTGCCGATTTTTATATCTCCAATTATCTTTGCGCTCGCCCCGATATAACAATTATTTCCAATAACTGGACACCGGTTTATTTCACGAGTGACGTAGCCTTCAGCAGCACCAATGGTAATCCCTTGGCCCAGTACACAACCACTGCCCACTTTGGCGTTCGCATGAAGCACTACCCCGATTGCGCCGTAAGCAAAAATGGTTTGTTTACCTATGTCTGCGGATACCGGGATGTACGAATTGAATAAAAGGAAAATAATATTTTTCACGAGACCAGGTATGACAGGGATTTGGTGCCGATGAAACCAATTTCCTAAACGATAAAGCTTAACTGCATTCATGTTCTTAAAACCTCAAAGTGTGAATACTTTTTGCGCGTAGCCCCAATCCGGCTACCGCTATAATTAAAAGTGAAACCATATAAAATACGTCCCATGCCCAGCCCATAGATTTAATGAGTATGGACAGTGGTGACATTATGGCCACCCAGAAAATAATTGATAAGTGAATGCCAGGGCGACAAAAAATGTGCAAAAACATTAAATAGGCAGAAAAGCCAAGTGCGTAAAATACTTCGGCATCTCGTAAGTCTAGTACAAACATAATTATCCCTAATACCGCAAACGGTGCAATGACCAAATTGGTCATTATCACCTTTCGACTTGATCCTGAGGCGACAAGGTAGCGCTCTGTTACTACTGTCCAGTACAGAACCGGTAAGCAGGGTAGCATTACTAGGTAGGGAGAGTATTGCTCAAAAAACCATGCCATTGAATACCCGAACGCGCCGACCAGCGCAAAATAGAAAAGTGTTATCGACATGATCACTTTATATCGCTCTTGGCGTTTTTCGCCAGAAACGAACGATACAAAGATAGCTCTGACATTTACCGGAAATAGACTAGTTGCGGATTGTATAATTGACACGGTCACTCGGAAAAGCCCAAGCTCCTGCGCGGGAAGCGTTTTGGAAAGAAAGTAGGGGAAGATGCTAGTAAATAGGTTGAAAGTCAGGGTTATAGAAATCATTTTTGGTAGTGATACAATAACATGCCGAAAAGTCAGTAGCAGATTTTTTCCGACAGGCAGTTTTGCGCCCTGCGTAATCAAAACAATAATTGCAAATAAGCACGGTATAACGTTTGTCAATATTAATGTGTCAACGATGGTGAGGCGAAAAATATTTTTATAACTGATAAATAGACTGCTGAAGAAAACGCATAAAAATAAAATGAGGTAGCCCACAATCCACTGGTGTAGACGCAAACTAAATAGTGATAGCAAACAAGCCGAGCTCAGCAGCATCGCGGCCAGTAATAAAGGATTACCAATGTTGTCAATCAACGTGAAAATGCTAAACAGTGAAAATACTAATACGCCCATAAAAATCGATGTGACGAATATGTATTTGGCTTCGATGTTGGCAATCAGTTGCTCATTGATGATGTCTAAAAGTTTCTGGAAAAGAAATACCAATATATTAGCCTTGATGAATATGCCATAGGCTTCCAATCCATACAGGCCTGGAATAACAAAATTAACAACCAAGCCGCTTATAAGTGTCAGTATCTGGATCAGCAGATTGATCATGCCGTGATCTTTTAGCCTCATTGTAGTAAATTTGGTTGTGTCCTTATAAACGATTGTGCCCGTTTATAAATTTATTCCCCAGTATAGGTTAGGTCGTTGCTGACGAAGCTTGTATATTGTTTTGGAGCGATTTAGATCCAGATGCCGCGAGTATCTACTAACTGTGCTGATAATAATCGATCTTTCGTGATTTTTTTAAACTCGCTATGATCAACCAGCAATACAATTATGTCTGCCAAGGAAAGGGCTTGATCAATATGGCTTAATGTTACTTTGTTTTTTAACTTAATAGGAAGTTTCTTAATGTTAGGCTCTACTGCGAGTACAGTACCAGGATGGGTTTCAGCAATTTCTAACGTTATACCGAGCGATGGGCTTTCGCGTAAATCGTCGATGTCTGGTTTAAATGCTAAGCCCAAGCAGGCAACGGTGACGTTATTAGCGGTTTTAGATGGGTTTTTTTGCAAGTGTTTACCGATTTCAGCCCTAACCTGATCTAGTACCCATTTTGGTTTTAGGTCATTGACTTCCCGAGCGGTACGAATAAGCCGTGCTTCGTCAGGGGTCTTGCTCACAATAAACCATGGGTCGACTGCGATGCAGTGACCACCTACGCCCGGGCCCGGTTGCAAGATATTGACGCGAGGATGGTGATTTGCCAGGCGAATCAGTTCCCACACATTGATATTAAGTTTTTTGCAAATCATTGAAAGTTCGTTAGCAAATGCAATGTTCACGTCACGGAAGCTGTTTTCGGTAAGTTTGCACATTTCCGCCGTTCGGGCATCCGTAATGATGCATTCCCCTTCGACGAACGTCCTGTATAAGCGCATGGCTGCATCCGAGCATTTGGCGGTCAGTCCGCCGATAATTCGATCGTTTTCAATCAGCTCGCGTAGCACGTGCCCAGGCAACACGCGTTCTGGGCAATGTGCGATACGAATGTCAGAGTTTTCACCATGGGTTTGAGGGAAGCTTAAATCTGTGCGTGCCTCTGCCAGCCACGCTGACATTTGCTCAGTTGCGCCGACCGGTGAGGTTGACTCGAGAATGACCAAGTCGCCCTTTTTTAGCACGGGCGCAAGCGCTTTACTCGCAGACTTGATGTACGAAAGGTCGGGTTCATGGCGATCTTTGAATGGTGTGGGCACGGCAATCAGAAAAGCGTCGGCTGGCTCTGCGACAGTGGCTGCCCGCAGGTACCCTTCGGTGACCGCGGCCCGAACTACAATGTCCAAATCAGGCTCAATAATGTGGACTTCACCACGATTGATCATCTCCACTGCTTTTGAATTGACATCAATGCCAATTACTTTTTTCTTACGCGCGGCAAACACTGCGGCGGTAGGGAGTCCAATGTAGCCGAGGCCAATTACAGAGATGGTTTCAAAGCTCATGGGTTAGCCTCTTTTTATATGTGAAAGCGTTTCGATGATCCGTGCGCAAGCTTTGCCATCGCCATAAGGATTATGAGCGAAGCTCATTTTTTCGTATGCATTAGCGTCTGTTAGCAGGGACGTCAGCGTATTGGTAATGGTTTCAATACAGGTTCCTACCAATTTTACAGTGCCCGCCTGGACAGCTTCCGGACGCTCCGTTGTGTTTCGCATGACCAGCACAGGTTTACCCAACGATGGTGCTTCCTCCTGTATGCCGCCGGAGTCGCTGAGGATCAAATACGCACGCTCCATCAAGTACACAAATGGCAAGTAGTCAAGTGGCTCAATCAGATGGACGTTTTTGATACCCGCCAGTAAACGATTGACTGGCTCGCGTACGTTGGGATTCAGATGGACAGGGTATACGATTTCAACATTTGGAAAATCTCTCGCGGTATTGATCAAGGCCTGGCAGATTTTTTCAACGCCGCCGCCGAAGCTTTCACGGCGATGCCCAGTGACTAAGATGATCCGCTTTCCTAGATCCATAAATGAAAATTGCTGATAAAACTGTTTTTGCAGCGTTGCGTTATTTCTTATCCTGTCTACGACATTCAGTAGGGCATCGATCACTGTGTTGCCCGTGACGTGAATGGATTGAGGATCCACGCCTTCTTTTAGCAAATTTTGCCTTGACGTATCTGTAGGAGCGAAGTGCAGGGCAGCCAAGGCCCCTGTAAGCTTGCGATTGGCTTCTTCGGGCCAAGGTGAATACAGGTCGCCCGTACGCAAGCCTGCCTCGACATGGGCAACAGGAATTTGTTGGTAGTAAGCAGCCAGCGTAGTCGCAAAGGTAGTAGCGGTATCGCCGTGCACAAGAACAATATCGGGTTTGAATTCGGCGAGGATCGTCTTCATGCCTTGCAAAATGCTGCTGGTCACGTCCGTTAGATCTTGACCAGATTTCATGATATTCAGATCGAATTCCGGCACGATGCCGAAAACACTTAGTACCTGATCCAGCATCTCTCGGTGTTGGCCCGTCACGCATACCTTGGCTTCAAAGCGCTCGTCGATGGCTAGGCCCAGCGCCAGGGGCGCCATTTTGATTGCTTCGGGACGGGTACCAAATACGCACAAAGTCTTTAAGGTCA
This sequence comes from Pseudomonas sp. SDO5215_S409, assembly GCF_054071325.1. Lineage (NCBI taxonomy): Bacteria > Pseudomonadati > Pseudomonadota > Gammaproteobacteria > Pseudomonadales > Pseudomonadaceae > Pseudomonas > Pseudomonas sp. SDO5215_S409. Next base: position 13,506 of record NZ_JBSVWN010000061.1, read on the forward strand.
TTGTTGCACCGCTACTAAAGGTTTTTACGGACTTAAACCAATCGCGTAAAAGGACGGATCGAAAAGTAATGGTTTTTCACTGCTTCAGCCACTCTCACACGGCCTGGTACAAGCTACTTAAAACCCTATTATTTTGTTGGTGTGGCGTTAGTGGCGATATGATGTCTTTTATCATCAAGAAATGCAGCTTCGTGATTTGAAAATTTACCATTTGGGAAAAGTCCTACGAAAACATCCGTTTATCTTTTTTGTCAGGGATGAAACGCTTTGATTTGTTGATTATTACACTACTGCACGGCGAACCTTTCCAAGCGGCTGGACCTGAGTCCTGAAAGGAGAAATTTTCATATTTACTGTTCATCTAAACGGACGACAACAAAAGGAGCATGTTATCGCCAGGTTGTGAATTTTAGATGATATTGAAAGTCGTTTGATTTTTTTGTTGATAATTTTTAAATTGTTTTGTAACAAGCATTGGATTTCGCGTTGACTAGATGCTGCACAGAACGCTCTGTAAATGCCGTACTCAGGGTGCTAGCTCAAGGCCAATCACTCCCCAACGGTGGCTTTTGGTGGTGGCCATTTGCTTTAATTCAGCACGTTCAAGGGGGGATTCAATCTAGGTATCATGAACAGGCTGGGCTGTGACCGCTGGCTGGCTTCGTCCGTGAGCTTACGGAACGGGTGGGTGGGGTTGGACTTCATTTTGACGTCGCGATTCCGCTCATTTGTCTACTACAGTTCACCGATAAATCCGACGAACGGGCTGGGTTTTGGTGTATCAGAGACCGTTGTTTATTTTGGCTTCAGACGCTTGGAGAGGTGTTGAGTAGAGTTATGGATAAGATCAGAGCCTTTTTGTTGAGCCTTCCGCGACGTTACAAGCGATTTATACAGGTCGTCACCGATATTGGTCTGGTGTGGCTGTCACTGTGGCTCGCGTTTGTGGTGCGCCTGGGAATCGAAGAAATGGACGGTCCGTTTCACCAGCACCTCTGGTTGTTCCTGAGTGCGCCTGTTGTTGCCATTCCCTTATTCATTCGTTTTGGTATGTACCGCGCGGTCATGCGTTACTTCGGAAACGATGCACTTATCACGATCATCAAGGCTGTCAGCCTTTCTTCGTTGGTCCTTGGCGTATTTGTGTATGTGTACAGTAATCACCAGACGGTTGTTCCGCGGTCCGTTATTTTTAACTACTGGTGGTTGAGCCTGATCATGATTGGTGGCTTGCGTTTAGCCATGCGCCAGTATTTTTTGGGTGATTGGTTCGCCGCATCGCAACATGTTCCTTTTGCTAATCGTGATGATGGGCTACCCAAGGTCGCCATTTACGGTGCGGGTGCGGCGGGAAATCAGCTAGTCGCGGCATTGCGTATGGGGAGGGTGATGCGTCCGGTCGCATTTATTGATGATGATGCCAGCATCGCGGGGCGAGTGATTTCTGGGTTGCAGGTCTTTAAGTCCAAGCATATCCAACATTTGATGGATGCCACTGGTGCTCAGGAAATTCTATTGGCCGTCCCATCCGCCAACCGAGCTCGACGCAGAGAGATTTTGAGTTACCTTGAGCGTTTTCCACTGCATGTGCGCAGCGTGCCAGGCTTCATGGACCTGGCCAGTGGTCGGGTCAAGGTCGATGATATTCAAGAAGTCGACATCGCCGATCTACTGGGTCGTGATGCCGTACCCGCTGAGGCGGAGTTGCTTGAGCGTTGCGTTATCGGTCAGTCCGTCATGGTCACGGGGGCTGGAGGGTCAATTGGTTCAGAGCTATGTCGCCAGATTCTGGCTTTAAAACCCAAGACGCTGCTGTTGTTTGATCACAGCGAATTCAACCTCTACAGCATCCTTTCCGAACTTGAACAACGCATCACCCGCGAAGCATTGTCCGTCAGGCTTTTGCCCATCCTGGGTTCGGTTCGCAACGAAAGACAGTTGCTGGACGTCATGAAAACCTGGCATGTCGACACGGTTTATCATGCGGCGGCCTATAAACATGTCCCCATGGTCGAGCACAACATTGCCGAAGGCGTGTTGAACAATGTCATCGGCACCTTGAATACTGCCCAAGCGGCCCTTCAGTCCGGTGTGGCCAACTTTGTACTGATCTCTACCGACAAGGCTGTACGCCCCACCAATGTGATGGGCAGTACCAAGCGGCTTGCAGAGTTGACCCTGCAAGCACTCAGCCGGGAGCTGGCGCCGGTGTTGTTTGGCGATAAGTCCAACATCTCGCGCGTCAACAAAACCCGTTTCACCATGGTGCGTTTCGGTAATGTCCTGGGCTCGTCCGGCTCGGTGATTCCGCTGTTTCACAAGCAGATCAAATCCGGTGGGCCGTTAACGGTTACCCACCCGAAAATCACGCGGTACTTCATGACGATTCCTGAGGCGGCCCAATTGGTGATTCAGGCGGGTTCCATGGGGCAGGGAGGGGATGTATTCGTATTGGATATGGGCGAGCCGGTCAGAATCGTCGAGTTGGCCGAAAAAATGATCCATCTTTCCGGTCTGAGCGTGCGTTCCGAAAAGAACCTGCACGGTGACATCGCCATCGAATTCACCGGCCTGCGCCCCGGCGAAAAGCTTTACGAGGAATTACTGATCGGCGACAACGTAGCGGCCACTCCACATCCGATGATCATGAGTGCGCATGAAGACCATTTGTCGTGGGATGTGCTCAAGGCCAAGCTGGCAGAGCTCCTTGCCGCGGTGGATCAGGACGATTACACCCGCGTGCGCCAGCTCCTGCGTGAAACCGTCAGCGGCTACACCCCGGACGGTGAAATCGTCGACTGGATCCACCAGCAACGCCGTCTGGAACCCTGAACTCACACCCTGTAACTCACCCACTTTTGACGCCCCTCAACCATCACCTAAGTTTGAAAAGCAGCTTCGGAAAAGCTGCTTTTCTCTTACCGATGTCATGGAGCGTCACCAATGCATAAAGCCCGTTTCTCCTCCCTTGTATTCGCGTTGCTCGCCAGCGTTTCACTGGTCACCACCGCGGCGCCTTCCGCCAAGCCTGAAACGCCAGCCCCGGTCGCTGCGCAGATCACCAAAGCCGAGCAGTCCACCAAGGTCAAACTCAACGCCGCCGATGCCGAAACCCTGCGTCGGGACATGTTTGGCATCGGCGCCGCCAAGGCCAAGGCAATCGTGACTTACCGCGAAACCAATGGGCCCTTCACGGCGATAGACGAGCTGCTGGAAGTCAAAGGCATCGGCAAGGCGCTGTTGGAAAAGAACCGCGACCGGCTGGAAGTGAATTAAGGCGCTGCCCTTAAGCCCGGAGGCCGGTCATTGACCGGCCTTTTTCTGGTCGCTGGCCTGGGTTTTCAAGTTGCCGCGCACCACGTCCAGGATCTTCGTTGCCAATGCGGCGCTTTCGACGCTGCGTGCCAGCACCAGCGCGCCGACCAGGGTCGACATCATCAGCAGGCTTTGCTCCGACACGTTGGCGCCTTGCAAGGCTGATTCAACCTGTTTGAGCCGCGCGTGCAGCACCGCGTCGGTGATCGGGCTGTTTTGCCCCCGCAGCCCCAACTCGGAGCACATGGTCGGCAGCGGGCAGCCTTCGCCGGGGGAGGTGTGGTGCCACTCTGATAAATAGCTGTCGATAAACGCATCTACCGGGCGCTCCTCGCGAAACAGCATCGCGCAATGGGCATCCAGCTCATCGGCCGAAGCTTGCAGTGCCTTTTCCACCAGGTCGTCTTTGGACTTGAAGTGGGCATAGAACCCGCCATGGGTCAGGTTCAAGGCTTTCATCAAGGGTTGCAGGCCCGTGGCGCCGATACCGTCACGGCGAAAGCGCACCGACGCTTCCTTGATGATGCGCTGGTGGGTGTTGGCTTTATGATCGTGCGAATAACGCATGGGATGGGCTCCGGGACAGGCCCCATCTTACCTGCCCTCGTGGGAAGGTTCGCTACTCGTTACAAAATAGTGCACCACCCCAAGGCCGTTACGCCGCTTATGGATACCGCCATGACGCATCGCACACCTGTAGGGCTCAACGGTCCTGCGCGTCTTTGGCATCTGCCAGCGCATTGCGCTCGGCCACGCGCTTGCGCTGTTCATCCGTCAATTCCACTTTGTTGGCGCTGTCACGCAGCATCAGCAACCCACCCACGATCGATCCGATCGCGACCACCAGAATCAACCAGGCATACCACGGCATAACGCTCTCCTTGAGGCAATTCACCGCCGGAACATTTGCGGCGGTGATGACGGCTTTGAGTAACAGGCTGTGTCAGTGGTTCCATTGTAGGCCCGTTCCGTCCGGGTAGCCTCAGAGTCCTGTCAGCATCGCGTCCTCAGGCGCGTCGGCGCGGTCTTGTGCCGTCAATTGAAAATAGATGCCTCCCACAATCATGAGCCCCAGAAATATCAGCCCGATCAACGCGTTAAACCAGGCCATCGCCACCAGGCACACCACCGCCAGTACCAGCGCGATGCCCGGCACGAGCGGATACCCCGGCGCTCGAAAGGTGCGCTCCAGCAGCGGCTCGGCTCTACGCAACTTGAACAAGCTGAGCATGCTCATGATGTACATGACGATGGCGCCAAACACCGCCATGGTGATCATTGCCGCAGTCAGCGTCATGCCATTCAGGTTGATCAACCCGTCGCTGTAGATCGCGGCAATACCCACCACGCCCCCGGCAATGATTGCCCGGTGAGGCGTCTGGAAGCGCGACAGTTTGGCGAGCGAGGAGGGCAGGTAACCGGCCCGGGCCAGGGCAAAGAATTGACGCGAATAGCCGAGGATAATCCCGTGAAAACTGGCCACCAGGCCAAACAGGCCAATCCACACCAGCATGTGCAGCCAGCCCGAATGGTCGCCTACTACGGCTTTCATCGCCTGTGGCAACGGGTCGTTGATGTTCGACAACGTGCGCCAATCGCCCACGCCGCCGGCAAAAAACATCACGCCCATGGCCAGCAAGACCAGGGTCACGATGCCACTGATGTAGGCCTTGGGGATCGTGCGCTTGGGGTCCTTGGCTTCTTCGGCCGCCATCGCGGCCCCTTCGATGGCCAGGAAAAACCAGATGGCAAACGGAATCGCCGCGAACATCCCGGCAATGGCCGGTGCACCCAAGGTGTCGGAGCCTGCCCAGCCGTTGAGCGCAAAGTTGCTGAAGCTGAAGGCCGGGGCGACCACGCCCATGAACACCAACAACTCGATGACGGCCAGCACGCAGACCACCAATTCAAAGGTGGCCGCCAGCTTGACCCCCAGAATGTTCAGGCCCATGAACACGATATAGGCCCCGACCGCCGCGTGTTTGGGGTCCAGCGCCGGAAACTGCACATTCAGATACGCGCCAATGGCCAGGGCAATCGCGGGTGGGGCGAAGACGAATTCGATCAAGGTCGCCAGGCCCGCGATCAGGCCGCCTTTTTCGCCAAACGCCCGGCGGCTGTAGGCAAACGGCCCGCCTGCGTGCGGAATGGCGGTGGTCAGTTCGGTGAAACTGAAGATAAAACAGGTGTACATCGCCGCGACCATCAGCGAAGTCAGCAGAAACCCCAGCGTGCCCGCCACGCCCCAGCCGTAGCTCCAGCCAAAATACTCCCCGGAAATCACCAGCCCCACGGCGATGCCCCATAAGTGCAACGTACCCAGCGTGGGTTTGAGTTGTGTGTTCATGCGGTGTCGCTCCCTGAACGGTTGGAAATGACTCAGGGTGTTGCAGCGTGCATGCCAGTCGGCACGCACTTGTCGTAAAGCCGCCGAACTGTCGCCATCGGAACAGTTTGGCGTTTGAATCTTCCCGCTGGCGCACCAGACAAGGGCACCTGCACCTGTCAGAACCCCCTGTAAACCCCGCATAAACCCACTCTTTACGCCGTCTTTACGCCCCGCCTGCCGCCTCGCTCTCGTTCCTTTACGCCACTCCTTCAGACAATTGCCCCACACGCGGCACTTGCCGCCATTCGGAGAAACTTCCATGAGCGTTCTGGACGGGGTGTCACTGCTACTGGCCGTGGCACTGTTCATTTATCTGCTGGTTGCGCTGCTACGCGCAGACCGGAACTAGGAGCGGGCCATGCACAGTTATGACTATTGGCTGATCATCGCCTTCTTTGCCGTCGTGCTGGTTCCGGCACCCTGGCTGGGACGGTTCTATTACAGGGTCATGGAAGGCCAGCGCACCTGGCTGACCCCGGTGCTGGGGCCGGTGGAAAAAGCCTGTTATCGGCTTTCCGGTGTCGACGCAGCGCAAGAGCAAAGCTGGCAGAAGTACACGCTGGCGCTGCTGGCGTTCAATCTCGCAGGCTTCATGCTGCTGTTCGTGATCCTGCTGTTCCAAAAGTACCTGCCGCTGAACCCGCAGAAATTGCCGGGTCAGGAATGGACCCTGGCCTTCAACACCGCCATCAGTTTCATGACCAACACCAACTGGCAGTCCTACAGCGGTGAAGCGTCCCTGAGCTACCTCAGCCAGATGGTCGGCCTCACCGTGCAGAACTTTGTCAGCGCCGCCACCGGCCTGGCCGTGCTGGTCGCGTTGTGCCGGGGTATCGGTCGCAAGTCCACCAAGACCCTGGGCAACTTCTGGGTCGACATGACCCGCGCCACGCTCTACGGCCTGTTGCCGTTGTGCCTGGTGTTGGCGTTGTTCCTGGTGTGGCAAGGCGTGCCGCAGACCTTCGCGCACTACGTCAATGCCGTCACCATGCAAGGCGTCGACCAGGTGATCCCGCTGGGCCCGGCTGCCAGCCAGATTGCGATCAAGCAACTGGGCACCAACGGCGGCGGCTTCTTTGGGGCCAACTCGGCGCACCCTTTTGAAGACCCGACCGCCTGGGCCAACCTGTTCGAGATGGCTTCGATCATCCTGATCCCGGTGGCGCTGGTGTTTACCTTTGGCCATTACGTGAAAGACCTGCGTCAGAGCCGCGCGATTCTGGGCTGCATGCTCGCCCTGTTCCTGATCGGCGGCGCCACCGCGATGTGGGCCGAGTACCAGCCCAACCCTGCGTTGAACAACCCGGCGGTGGAACAGACCGCGCCGCTGGAAGGCAAGGAAGTACGCTTTGGCACCACGGGCACTGTGCTCTGGTCGGTGGCCACCACCGCGGCGTCCAACGGGTCGGTCAACGGCATGCAAGACAGCCTCAACCCCCTGAGCGGCATGGTGTCGCTGGTCAACATGATGGTCGGCGAAGTGATCTTCGGCGGCGTGGGTGCGGGCATGTACGGGATGTTGCTCAACGTGCTGATCGCCGTGTTCCTCGCGGGCCTGATGATCGGCCGTACGCCGGAATACCTGGGCAAGAAACTCCAGGCCAAGGAAGTGCAACTGCTGGTGGTCACCCTGTTGGTGATGCCGGTCGGCACCCTGGTGCTCGGCGCCATCGCCGCCAGCCTGCCTGGCCCAGCAGGGGCCATCAGTAACCCCGGCCCGCATGGTTTCAGCCAGTTGCTCTATGCCTACACCTCGGCCAGTGCCAACAACGGGTCGGCGTTCGGCGGTTTCAGCGCCAACACCGCGTTCCACAACCTGATGTTGAGCCTGTCGATGTTGCTCGGCCGCTTCGGCTACATCCTCCCGGTACTGGCATTGGCCGGCAGCCTGGCGATGAAAAAGACCGCACCCGTTGGCCAGAACAGCTTCCCCACACACGGCCCGCTGTTCGTGACCCTGTTGACCGTGACCATCTTGCTGGTGGGCGGCCTGACCTTCCTGCCAACGCTGGCACTGGGCCCGATTGCTGAACACCTGAGCATGGGCTTCTGAGGGATATGAAAATGAATATGCCTGCAAAAAATGCGGCTCCGGCCAACACCCAGGAGTCTGCCAAGACCGCGATCTCGGCCCTGTGGCGCCCGGCGCTGGTTCAAGCGTTCGTCAAATTGGACCCCCGCCAGTTACAACGCTCGCCCGTGATGCTGGTGGTGGAACTCACCGCCATCCTCACCACCGTGCTGTGCGTGGTGCCGGACACGTCGGTGCCCACCTTTGTTGCCGTGCAGATCGCCGTGTGGCTGTGGTTCACCGTGCTGTTCGCCAACTTCGCCGAAGCGTTGGCCGAAGGTCGCGGCAAAGCCCGCGCCGACAGCCTCAAGGCCGGCAGTGAAGGCCTGGGCGCACGCCGCAAAGAGGCCGATGGCAGCTTCAAGGTCGTGCCCGCCACCAGCCTGCGCAAGGGCGACGTGGTTCGCGTGGTGGCCGGGGAAATGATCCCGGGCGACGGTGAAGTCATCGAAGGCATCGCCGCGGTCAACGAAGCGGCGATCACCGGTGAGTCCGCCCCGGTCATCCGTGAGTCCGGCGGCGACCGCTCGGCCGTGACCGGCAACACCCGCCTGGTGTCGGACTGGCTGATGATCCGCATCACCGCCAACCCCGGCGAGTCGACCCTGGACCGCATGATCGCGCTGGTGGAAGGCGCCAAACGCCAGAAAACCCCCAACGAAGTCGCGCTGGACATCCTGCTCATCGGCCTGACCCTGATCTTCTTGCTGGTGGTCGTGACCCTGCAGCCGTTCGCTCACTTCGCCAACGGCAGCCTGCCGCTGGTGTTCCTGGTGGCGCTGTTGGTCACACTGATCCCCACCACCATTGGTGGCCTGCTCTCGGCCATCGGTATCGCCGGGATGGACCGCCTGGTGCGCCTCAACGTCATCGCCAAATCCGGCCGTGCGGTGGAAGCGGCGGGGGACGTACACGTGTTGCTGCTGGACAAGACCGGCACCATCACGTTCGGCAACCGCCGTTGCACCGCCGTGCTCGCCGCGCCCGGCGTGAGTGGCAAGGAACTGTCTGAAGGCGCGCTGCTGGCGTCGCTGGCGGATGACACCGCCGAAGGCAAATCCATCGTCGAATACCTGCGCGCCCTGCACCCGCAGGCCGAGCCGTCCGCCGACGAACTCACCGCCGTCCCGTTCAGCGCCGAAACCCGCTTGTCCGGCGTCGACTACCAAGGCCGCGTGTTTCGCAAAGGCGCGGTGGATTCGTTACTGGCGTTCATCGGCCAGAAACGCAGTGACCTGCAACCGGCCATGTCCCGGGAGATCGACAAAATCGCCCAGAGCGGTGGCACGCCCTTGCTGGTGTGCGCAGACGGCAAATTGCTCGGCGCCATCCACCTCAAGGACGTGGTCAAGCCCGGCATTCGCGAGCGTTTTGCCGAACTGCGCAAGCTGGGCATTCGCACCGTGATGGTCACCGGCGACAACCCGCTGACCGCTGCCGCCATCGCTGCCGAAGCGGGCGTGGATGACGTTTTGGCCGAAGCCACGCCCGAGAAAAAACTCGCGCGCATTCGTCATGAACAGAACGACGGCCGCCTGGTTGCCATGTGCGGCGACGGCGCCAACGACGCCCCGGCGCTGGCCCAGGCCGATGTGGGCATGGCCATGAACGACGGCACCCAGGCCGCCCGCGAAGCGGCCAACATGGTCGACCTCGACAGCGACCCCACCAAGCTGCTGGACGTGGTGCAGATCGGCAAGGAGCTGTTGGTGACCCGCGGTGCGCTCACCACCTTTTCCATCGCCAACGACGTGGCCAAGTACTTTGCGATCCTGCCCGCGCTGTTCGCGGCGATCTACCCGCAACTGGGCGTGCTCAACGTGATGCACCTGCAAAGCCCGCAGAGCGCGATCCTGTCGGCCATCGTGTTCAACGCGCTGATCATCGTGGTGCTCATCCCGCTGGCGCTGCGCGGTGTGCGGGTGCAGGCGGCGAGTGCGGCGGCGTTGCTGCGCCGCAACCTGCTGATCTACGGCGTGGGTGGGATCCTGGTGCCGTTCGTGGGCATCAAGGCCATCGACATGCTGCTGACCGCGCTGCACCTGGTGTAACCCCAGCACTGCCGGGGCCGGCAAGTGGGCCCCGGCAGGTCGCGATAACACAATTGAGGAATGTGAAATGTCCAACATGATCCGCCCGGCCCTGAGCCTTTTAGTGTTGATGACCCTGATCACCGGCGTGGCCTACCCGCTGGTGGTCACAGGCGTTGCGCAAGTCGCCTTCCCGGAGCAGGCCAACGGCAGCCTCCTGCACGATGATCAAGGCAAAGTGCGCGGCTCCAGCCTGATCGCCCAGGACTTTACCGGCGACGGCTGGTTTCATCCGCGCCCGTCCGCTGGTGCCTTTGCGACGGTTTCCAGCAGCGCCAGCAACCTGAGCCCGAGCAACCCTGCGCTGGCCACTCGGGTGTTTGACGACGCCAAAAAGCAGCAAGTGCCTGACCAGGGCCCGGTGCCCTTGGCGCTGTTGACTACCTCTGGCAGCGGTCTTGATCCACACTTGCCACCTTCAGCGATTGCCTATCAACTGGCACGTGTGGCCGCCGCGCGCAACTTGCCGCTCGCGACCGTGCAACAGTTGGCGGGCGAATACACCGAGAAACCGCTGATCGGCCCGCCCGTGGTCAATGTGCTGGCGCTGAACATGGCGCTGGAAAAGCTGTAAGCCGTACCGCCTCCCTCGCGGCCAATGCCCTCCAGAATGTGGCAGCGGCCTTGCCCGCGATGAGGGCCTGAAATGTTCGACCCACCTGTTTGAAGGAACCCGCGCATGAGCGACTCCGGCCGCGCCGACGCCCTCCTAGCCGACCTGCCCCGGGACGGCCGTGGCCGGCTCAAAGTCTTCCTGGGCGCCGCCCCCGGCGTGGGCAAGACTTACGCCATGCTGCAGGCCGCCCATACTCAGTTGCGCCAGGGCGTGCGGCTGATCGCAGGGGTGGTAGAAACCCACGGCCGCGCCGAAACCGAAGCCTTGCTCAGCGGCCTGCCGCAACAGCCCCTGCAGCGCTCGGAATACCGTGGCGTGATGCTCGAAGAAATGGACCTGGACGGCCTGCTCGCCGCCAAACCCAAGCTGGTGCTGGTGGACGAACTGGCCCACAGCAACGCCCCCGGCAGCCGTCATGAAAAGCGCTGGCAAGACATTCAGGAACTGCTCGCTGCCGGTATCAACGTCTTCACCACGGTCAACGTCCAGCACCTGGAAAGCCTCAACGACCAGGTGCGCGGCATCACGGGCGTGCAGGTGCGCGAAACCTTGCCCGACTGGGTGTTGCAGGAGGCCGATGAACTGCTGTTGATCGACCTGCCATCGCGCGAGCTGCTCGAGCGCCTGCGTGACGGCAAGGTCTACGTGCCGGAGCAGGCGCGTGCCGCCATCGATGCCTTCTTTACCCAGACCAACCTCATGGCCCTGCGTGAGCTGGCGATGCAGACCGCCGCGGCCCACGTCGACGACGACCTGACCCAAGGCTACCGCCAACTCGGCCAGGCCGCGCCCACCGTGCGCGGCCGCTTGTTGGTGGGCGTGGACGGTGACGCCCAGGCCGAGCGCCTGGTGCGCCACGCCAGCCGCGTGGCCCAGCGTCGGCATTTGCCGTGGAGCCTGGTGCATGTGGACAACGGCCGCGCGCGCGATGAACAGTCGCGGTTGCGCCTGCAAAACGCCCAGCAACTGGCCGAACGTCTTGGCGGTGAAGTGGTGTTGCTGCGCGCGGGCGAGGTGGCCAAGACCCTGATCGAACACGCCGCCGAGCGCCGGGCCAGCCTGGTACTGGTGGGCCAGTCGCGGCCGCGTTGGCGGCGCACGCTGTGGGGCGGCGGCCTGGCTGCCCGTCTGCTGCGCAATGCGCGAGGCTTGGAAATCAACGTGCTCGACAGCGACGACTTGCCCGCGCCACCGCGCCTGCCCGAAGTGCGCGGGCTGGTGTGGTTCGACTACGGCCTGGCGGTGGTCGCCACCGTGCTGGCCGCCGCCGTGGCCTGGGGCGTTTCCAGTGTGCTGCCGCTGCCCAACATCTCCCTGGTGTTTCTGGCTGCCGTGCTGCTGGTGGCGGTGCGCAGCAGCCTTGGCCCGGCGCTGGCCTGTGCGGCGCTGTCCTTCTTGAGCTACGACTTTCTGTTTATCCCGCCTAACTTCTCCTTTGCCATCCAGCGCGAAGAAGACGTGCTCACGCTGCTGTTCTTCCTGTTGATGGCGGCGCTCACCGGTAACCTCGCCGCTCGCCAGCGCCGCCAGTTGCAGGCGCTGCGCGACACCCAGGAAGAAACCACCGAGTTGCTCGACCTGTCGCGCAAACTCACCGCCGCCACCGACCGCCAGGCGGTGATCAGCGCCGCGGCCCATCACCTGGAAGGCTGGAGCGACCTGCAATTGTGCCTGGTCAATCGGGACGGGCAGGGCGACTGGAAGGTCGAAACCGGCGGCCCCATCCTCTTCAGCGAGGCCGAACGCGCCGCCGCCGACTGGGCCTGGCAGCACGATCAGCCGGCCGGCATGGGCACCGGCACCTTGCCGTTCGGGCGTTGGTGGTGGTGGCCGTTGTCGGGCGAAGAAGGCCCGCTAGGGTTGCTGGGCTTGAGCCCCAAACCCGGCTTTGAGTTGAGCGGCCAACGCCGCCGCTTGCTCACCGCCTTGAGCCAGCCACTGGCCCAGGCCCTGGCCCGTGCGCAACTGGCCCAGGAGCTGGAGGCGGCGCGCTTGCACGGCGAAACCGAGCAACTGCGCAGCGCGCTGCTGGCGTCGGTGTCCCATGACCTGCGCACACCGCTGACCGCCATGCGCGGCAGCATCGACAGCTTGCTGGCACTCGGCGAGGCGATCCCGCTACAGGACCGCCAGGAATTGCTGGAAGGCACGCGCGACGAGGCCGAACGCCTGGATCGCTACATCCAGAACCTCTTGGACATGACCCGCCTGGGGCACGGCGCCTTGAAACTGGCGCGTGACTGGGTATCGCCCGGCGACATCGTCGGCAGCTCCCTGGGCCGTTTACGCGCCGTGCTCGCGCCGTTGCAAGTCACCACCGACGTACCGCCCGAGCTGCCGCTGCTGTATGTGCATGCCGCCCTGATCGAACAGGCGCTGGTCAACGTGTTGGAAAACGCCGCACGATTTTCGCCACCTCAGGGGCGTTTGCAACTGAGTGCCGGGGTGGCCGAGCAACAACTGTTTTTTGCCGTCGCCGATGAGGGCCCGGGGATCCCCGAAGACGAGCGCGCCAAAATTTTCGACATGTTCTACACCGCCGCCCGTGGCGACCGTGGCGGGCAGGGCACGGGGCTTGGCCTGGCCATCTGCCAGGGCATGGTCGGTGCGCACGGCGGGCACATCAGTGTGGCCGACGGCATCGAAGGGCGAGGCACCTGCATCACGCTGTTCTTGCCGTTGCAAGCACAGCCTGGCCTGGAAAGCGAACCGTGAGCTACCCTGTTTTCTTCACTGATTTTGATTGGACACCATGAGCCAGACCGCGACGATTTTGGTCATCGATGACGAGCCGCAGATCCGCAAGTTTCTGCGCATCAGCCTGGCTTCCCAGGGCTACAAAGTAATCGAGGCCGGCACCGGCAACGAAGGCCTGGCCCAGGCGGCCTTGAGCAAGCCTGACTTGCTGGTACTCGACCTCGGCCTGCCCGACATGGACGGTCAGCAAGTGCTGCGCGAGTTTCGTGAATGGGCGACGGCGCCGGTATTGGTGTTGTCGGTGCGCGCCAGCGAAGCGCAAAAAGTCGAGGCGCTGGACAACGGTGCCAACGACTATGTGACCAAACCGTTCGGCATCCAGGAGTTCCTCGCCCGCGTGCGCGCCCTGCTGCGCCAGGCCCCGGCGGGGGAAGCTCAAGAAGCGGCCTTGCGCTTCGGGCCGCTGACGGTCGACCTGGCCTACCGCCGGGTCTTGCTGGACGGCGTCGAAGTGGCGCTGACGCGCAAGGAATATGCGGTGCTGGCACAACTGGCACGGCACCCCGGGCGGGTCATCACCCAGCAGCAATTGCTCAAGGACATCTGGGGCCCTACCCATACCGAAGACAGTCACTACCTGCGGATTGTGGTCGGGCATTTGCGGCAGAAACTCGCGGATGACCCCACCCGGCCGAGGTTTATCGTGACCGAGGCGGGGGTGGGGTATCGGTTACTGAGTGCCGAGGTTTCATAAGCCTGGGCGTTGACTGCAATGAGGCCGCGGTTTCAGTGTTCTTCACTTTCATAGCGGTCCAGCGTATCCCGGGCAATCTCACGGCCCAGGGCGATCAACTCCGGCGCCTTGTAAAACTCGAAAAACCGGCACACCCGCTTCGGCACGTTGATCAACACGTCCGGCGGATACCCGGCGATCTTGTACTGCGCCAACGAGGTCTGCATCACCTCGAAACTCTGGTTGATCAAGTCCAGCAACGACGCGGGCCCTACGTTATCGATGATGAACGAGCCGGTCGCCGACTTTGGCGCCCCGGCTTCTTGCGGGGCCGCCGCCGGTTGCTGGGCCTCGGGCTCGGCGGCGTCCAGCCATGGGTTGATCTCGGCGGCCTGCGCGTGCAGCGCTTCGCGTTCGAGCAACAACAACTGTTCGGCCTGCTTGCGCCGAAACGGCAAATGCGAACCCAACGAGCGCACCAGGTTGTCAAAGCGGCTCTTGAACGCGGGCGGGCGGGGGATCACCGGCAATTTGTAGTGCTTCTGGTTGGTGGCGTTAAGGTTGACCGCGATGATCAGGTCGCAATGGCTCGACACCACCGGCACGATGGGCAGCGGGTTCAGCAGGCCGCCGTCCACCAGCATGCGGTTGCCTTGCATCACCGGGGTGAACAGGCTGGGGATGGCCGCCGAGGCGCGCATGGCCTGGTGCAGGCAGCCTTCCTGGAACCAGATTTCCTGCTGGTTGGTGAGGTCGGTGGCCACGGCGGTGTAGGGGATGCGCAGGTCTTCGATATTGAGCTCGCCCACGATCTTGCGGATCTGTCCAAAAACCTTTTCACCGCGTATCGCCCCCAGGCGAAAACTCACGTCCACCAGGCGCAGCACGTCGAGGTAGTCCAGGCTCTCGATCCAGTTACGGTACTGCTCCAGCTTGCCGGCGGCATACACCCCGCCCACCACCGCGCCCATGGAACACCCGGCGATGCAGGCGATGTCGTAGCCGCGCCGTTCGATTTCCTCGATCACGCCGATGTGGGCGTAACCCCGGGCGCCGCCGGAGCCGAGCACCAATGCAACACGTTTGTTCATGAGCCGATCCTTCGCAAGACAGGTGCCCACAATGCACCCATCGGGGGGCGCGCTTCAATCACGCCGCGCCCATGCATTTATTTTTGTGAGCGGGCGGCTATGCTCGGGTAAGCTCTGGCGATTCACGCTGCCGGGCAAGGCACTTTTCTTTGTAGGCAGCGTCTACTCGCTACGACTGTTTTTCTTTGAGGTGTGATGTGATGAAAGCCTGGATGTGTGTGCCCGTGATGGCGTTGGCGTTGGCGGGTTGCGCCGGTAAAACCGCGTACCGCGACAACTGCGCAACGCAACTGGATGCCGCCTGGCACGAACTGGACCTGGCCAAGGCGGAAGGATTTGCCGGCACCGTCAGTTACTCCAAGGCCTTGTCACTGTTGACCGGTGCCAAAACCCAGCAACAATTCGAAGCCTTCGAAGGGTGCTCGAGCAAAGCCGAGAAGGCGCGTTTTTACATTCGTGAGTCTCGCGCCGGGCGTTGATCCCGGTCAGCCTGCGGGGCGCCGTCGTCGTTAAAGTGGTACGTGGCCCTGAAGGCCACGCTCATTAACAGGGGGAGAGCAGGATGTCCGCGTTGGTCGATCAGTTAGTCGCTCAGGTCGTTGGCCTGGAAGTAGGGTTGCTGAGCTGCCAGGCGCGTCTCGCGGCTGTCACCGACGACGAAGCCTTGCACGATTTACGCACCACCGTGCGGCGCCTACGCAGCTTGCTGCGACCCTTGCGCGGCTTGCCCGGCGTGGAGCCGCTGGAAGCGGCCGCCAGTGCCGTCGGCCAATACACCACCCCGCTGCGTGACCGCGAGGTGCTGGCCGCTTACTTGCAGGCGCACGGTCACCATGAGGCCGCCACCCGGCGCCTGCGCCAGCAGCCCACTACCTACCGCGCAGTGGCGCGCAGCAGCGAGCTTGCGCACTTGCTACGGGTGCTCGAAGCGTTTCCCCGCTCCATCCGCGCCGCCCAGCGCCAGAAACTGCTCAAAGGCCTGCGCACACGCATTGAAAAACGTCTGGCCAAACAATGGAAAACCCTCGGTGAGACGCTGCACGACCCCCATCACGACCGGCATCGCCTGCGCCTGATGATCAAGCGCGTGCGCTACGCCGCCGAGGCCTACCCCGAACTGGATACGCTTGCGGCCAAATCCATGTCCCGTCTCAAGGCCGCGCAAAGCGCGTTGGGCGACTGGCACGATTGCTGGCAATGGTTGGCCCAGGCCGGGCACCAGCCCGATTTGCAGCCCTGTGTGCCGGGGTGGCATCGCACCATGACGCACGCCGAAGGGCGCGCGGACCAGGTGCTGGACGCCTTGAGTCGTGACTGTTTTGCCTGAGCGGGCGGCTTATCTGTCCGCGCTTTTGGCGGTTACAGGCGCTGTAAGGCGCGGGTTGGCTGGTTAAGATCCCTCACACGTTTTTTGTGTTTGAGACTGCCATGCGCTTTAGTGATTTGCTCGACGCCGCCCGCCATGATCCGCTCGCTGTGACCATCCCCGCCGACTGGGCCCAGGGCCGCGCCACGTTTGGCGGGCTGGTGGTGGCCTTGCAGTACGAGGCGATGCGCACACGGGTGCCTGCGGATCGACCGCTGCGTTCGTTGGCGATTACCTTTGTGGGGCCGGTCGCGGCTGACGTACCCGCACGTTATGAAGTGCAAGTGCTGCGCGAAGGCAAGGCCGTGAGCCAGTTGCTCGGCCAGGTGGTGCAGAACGGAGAAGTGGCCACGTTGGTGCAGGCCAGTTTTGGCGCCTCACGCGCCTCGTACATTGATGTGCCGGCCGAGCCCGCGCCGGTTTTCAAGCACTGGGACGACTGCCAGGAACTTCCCTACGTCAAAGGCGTTACGCCGCAATTTATGCGCAACACCGCGATGCGCTGGAGCGTAGGCGGGCTGCCGTTTACCGGCACAAAGTCCCGCGAGCTGGGCGGCTGGGTACGCCTGCGCGGTGATGTAAAAGAAGAGGCGTTGACCGAGTCGCACATCCTCGCCCTGGTGGACGCTTGGCCGCCCTCATTGATGCCGCACCTGCGCCAGCCCGCGCCGGGCAGCACCCTCACCTGGACCATCGAGTTCGTGCAGCCGTTGCCCGCGCTGACCACTCTGGACTGGTGCCAATACCTAGTACACATCGAGCACGCCCGCGACGGCTATGGCCACGGCGCCGCGAAGCTGTGGGGGCCGCAAGGCCAATTGATCGCCATCAGCCGTCAGACCGTCGTGGTGTTTGCCTAGCGTGCAGCGTTTATAAGGACACCGTGGTGAACGGCTCGCTGGCGCGGGCCTCCAGTCCGTGACCGTGACGTTGCAGCGCCAGGCCTGCCACGATACCGACCGCACCAATCGCGGCACTGGCGACGCTCAGGCTGAACACCCCGGACACAATCAGCAAAAAGCCGAGGATGAACAGCGGTACGGCAATCAATTGCAGCGCCAGGTGGGTGGGGTGCTGATGGTTTTGCGGGGCGTGGCGCCATTGCCACGCGGGGAGGTTGGGGTGACGTTTGCCCATGGTGGTAACTCCTCTGTCCGTTTAAACAACTTGAACAGAGTTTAGGAGCGGCGCCCGGCCGGGGGCGAATCAAGGCTCGCTATCGGGTCCATAGGCGCGTAGGGCGGGCACGCCTAAAGGACTCCGGCGATTTACAGCTTCAACTGGCCGATGGCCTTGTTCAACTCGCCCGCCAGCGTGGCCAGTTCATTGCTGGTGGTGGCGGAGTCCACCGTCTGTTGCACGGTGTTCTCGGTGACGTCGCGAATGCCCACCACCGCCCGGTTCATCTCTTCGGCCACCTGGCTTTGCTGTTCGGCGGCCACGGCTATCTGGGTGTTGCTCTCGCGCATTTGCGCCACGGCGCCGGTGATTTCTGCAAGGGCGGCGCCGGCTTCCTGGGCCTGTTGCACGCAGTCATCGGCCTTGAACGAGCTTTCTTGCATGAAGTCCACCGCATCTCGTGTGCCGGCTTGCAGGGCGGACACCATCAGGGTGATTTCGTCGGTGGAGCTTTGCACGCGCTTGGCCAGGTTGCGCACCTCATCGGCGACCACCGCGAACCCCCGGCCCATTTCCCCGGCGCGGGCCGCCTCGATGGCGGCATTGAGGGCCAGCAGGTTGGTCTGCTCGGCGATGCTGTGGATCACCCCCACCACGCTGTTGATCTTCTGGCTGTCTTCGGCCAGCCGCTGGATCATCTCGGCGGTTTGCTGCACGCCGCTGGACAACCCGGCAATCGAGCGCTGCACCCGCGTGACCACCGCCTGGCCGCTGCCCGCCAGGGTGTCGGCGGTCTGGGACAGGTCGCGCGTGGCGCCAGCGTGCTGGGCGATGTGGTACACGGTGGCGGTCATTTCGTTGATCGCCGTGGCCGCCTGGTCGGTTTCGCTTTGCTGGCCCAGCATGCCGTGCTGCACCTCGTTCATGCTGCTGGCCAGGCGGGCGGCGCCGTCATCCAGCTGCCGGGCGGTGCGGGCGACGGTGTTGACCACGCGTTGATAACCGGCCTGCATGGCGTTGAACGCATTCGCCATCTGCCCGACCTCGTCCCGGCCCGCCAGCGGCACGCGGGCCGACAGGTCGCCGGTTTTTTCAACGTGCAGCATCACGTCCTTCAAGGTGTTGAGTTGGCTGAGCAGAAAGCGGATCAACAGTTGCGAGGCGCCGAGCATGGCCAGCATCAGGATCAGCACCGCCACCGCGTAGTGGGCAAAACGCGCGGTGAACACCTGGCTCAAGCTGGGCGCGTAGGCCAGCACGGCCACCTGCTGCCCGTCGGCGCGGCGGATGACCTGGGCACCCATCAACGGGTTTTCACCCCAGAACGGCAGGTGATTAAACGCCACCCAACCCGTTGCACCCTTTAGCCCGGTCAGATCCTGACCGGCCAGCTGTGGGACCTGATCCTGGGCAAAGATCAGCCATTGCTCATTCTTGGGTAGGGGCTGGTCGGCGGGCCAGGCATTCAGCAACCGGGCCTGGGCGTGCGCCGAGGCTTGGGACGCCTGGCTGCGCGCCTGTTGTTCCAGCTGCACGGCGTACAGCACCAGCAGCAGGGTGGTGATGAACGCAACGGCGTTCACGGCCCAGAACTTGTACTTCAGTGAGATATTGCTAAGCCAGGTACCCATGGAAGGTCTTCTCTGATAGCGGAAACAGCATTGGCAAGGTGCCATTATTGTGCCGCTACGCAGAGGAGGGGTCTTGATGTGGGTCAATGTGCCGCGTCAATCCGGCACGGGCAGCCCGAAAAAGGCGCGGGCACAGGCGGTGGTGTGTTGAGCCAGGTCGTGTGGGGTTTCGTTGCGGTGCAGCGCCACCTCACGCAGGACTTCCGGCAAATAGGCCGGTTCGTTACGGCCGTTTTTCGGTTTGGGCCGCAAGGTGCGTGGCAGCAAATAAGGCGCGTCGCTTTCCAGCATCAGACGGCCCCGGGGAATTTCCCTGACCAGTGGGTGCAGGTGCGTCCCACGGCGTTCGTCGCAAATCCAGCCGGTAATCCCGATGTGCAGGTCCAGGTCCAGGTAGCTGAACAGCGCCCGCTGCTCGCCGGTAAAGCAATGCACCACCGCGGCGGGCAGCCGGTCGCGGTAATCGCGCAGGATCTCCAACAGGCGCGGGTTGGCATCGCGCTCGTGCAGAAACACCGGCATGTTCAGCTCCACGGCGAGGGCCAGGTGTTCTTCAAGGACTTTTTCTTGTTGCGGGCGCGGGGAAAAGTCGCGGTTGAAATCCAGCCCGCATTCACCCACGGCCCGCACGCGGGTTTCCTTGAGCAGGTCACGCAGGCGCCGGGCGCTGTCGGCGTTCCAGTCGCTGGCAGAGTGGGGGTGAATACCGGCGGTGGCGAACAGGCGCTGGCCGCTGTCATCGAGTTTTTCGCACAGGTGCAGGGCCCGTTCACTGCCCTCGATGGCGGTGCCGGTGAGCACCAATTGCTGCACGCCGGCGGCAAATGCACGGTCGAGAACCTCTACATGCCTGTCGTCGAAACTTGGGTTGGTCAGGTTGACGCCGATATCAATGAGTTGCATGGTGCTACCTCCGCCTGCGGTCGGAAAGCATACCAGAGCAGTAGATTTATAAGAAAAGCCTAGAACTACAACGAGTTAAAGCTGTCTTTGAAAGTCGCAAGTGATGCCGCGACGGGCGATTGGCCCGCAACTGCGCCACTTATCGTGCCAAAGCCTGCGCTCACGGCGCTCTGTTTCTGCCCTTAAACACTTCGTTTTTTGCGAAGCGTCGGGCCGTATTCTTTCTTTTCCGGAGAGCGGATGATCCGACCCTCGGCGGTATTCATGTTGTGCCTGACCCTGCTTGTGCCCATGGCGGCGCTCGCACGTCTGGACGGCCCGCTGGAGGTGACCAAGCCTGGCCAGGTGCGCGACCTGGCCGAGATCCGCAGCAGCCGCACCTTGCGGGTCCTGGTCAACCAGAGCCGCAACAGCTCCGGTGAAGTCCAGGGCCAGGCCATCGGCATCGAATACCATCGCCTGCGCGCCTTTGAGCAATACCTCAATGGCCACGCCCGTGACGGTGAGGCGATCAACCTCAAGATTATCCCCAAAGCCAAGGACCAGTTGCTTGGTGCGTTGGCGCGCGGCGAGGGCGACCTGGTGGCCCCCGGCGAATTGCTGGACATGAAAGCCACGCACAAGATCACCACCAGCGACCCGATTGCCAGTGACGTTCCGCTGTGGCTGGTGGGCCTCAAGGGCGAGCGGCGGTTTACCCGGCTGGAGCAGTTATCGGGGCGCACCGTGGCGCTGACCACCGGCAGCGCGGCCGCAGACGCCATCAATCAGGTCAACCAGAAGCTGGCGTTGCACAAACAGCCGCCGGTCAAGGTGGAATGGGTGGACCCAAGCCTGGCGGTCGAAGACGTGCTGGAGATGGTCCAGGCGGGCATCTTCCACCTGACCATTGTCGAGCGGCCGATTGCCGAGCGTTGGGCGAAGATCCTGCCCAAGTTGCGCTTTGATCGCCAAGTGGCCATCAGCGAGCCGGGCGAAGAGTATTGGTTCGTTCGCCAGGATGCGGCCATGTTGCGGGCCAGCATCGACCGTTTCCTCAAGACCTACCGCACGCCGTCGGACCAGGACTCGGCGTTCCAGCGCATTTACCGGCGCCTGTATCAAGTGCGCTATCCGTTGGCCAAGGCCGACCGCCAGCGCCTGGAAAAACTGCGCCCGGTGCTGCAAAAACATGCCCGCGAACAAAACATGGACTGGCTCAACCTGGCGGCCCTGGCCTTCAAGGAGTCGGCCCTGGACCCTGGCGCCCGCAGCAGCGGCGGCCCCACCGGGCTGATGCAGATCACCCCCTCGGCGGCCCAGCGCGTGGGGGTGAACAACGTCGAGAACCTGGACAGCAATGTGCAGGCCGGGGCGTGTTACCTGGCGATGATCCGCCGCAAATTCTTTGCCAGCCCCAAGCTCAATGAACGCGAGCGCATGGCGTTTGTACTGGCCGCGTACAACATGGGCCCGGAGCGTGTGCAGGGCATGCGCGCCGAGGCCCGGCGCCGGGGGTTGAACCCCAACCAGTGGTTCTTTCAGGTCGAGCGCATTGCCATGGAGCAGGTGGGAATGAGCGGGGTCAGCTACGTTAATAGTGTGAACAAGTACTACTTGGCGTTTGACCGGGAACGGGCTTCCCTGGAGCCGTCCTCACCCAAGATTGCCTCACGGAAATAATCGATTTAATCGATGGTTATTAAGCAAATTACCGGCTTTTATCATTGCTTAAACTGATTAATATAGCGGCCAACCCAACCCCTATGTTGAAAAGGATTTAACCCATGAGCTCATTGATCACCCGCATCCTCGCCACCCGTGCAGGTTTTGGCCTGACCCTGCTGCGCATTCCGGTGGGCATCGTCTTTGCCGCCCACGGCTCGCAAAAACTGTTTGGCTGGTTCGGCGGCGGCGGCCTGGCGGGCACCGCGCAATGGATGGAAAGCATCGGCCTGGCGCCGGGCACGCTGATGGCCTTGTTGTCGGGCGGTACGGAGTTCTTCGCCGGCCTTGCGTTGATCATCGGCTTGCTGGCCCGCCCGGCGGCGCTGGGGCTGACCATCATTTCGCTGGTGGCGATTTTCTCGGTGCATATCCACAACGGTTTGTTCATGGCCAACAACGGTTATGAGTTTGCACTGGCACTGCTTGGCGGTACGTTGGCGGTGTTGCTCGAAGGGGCTGGCAAGTTGTCAGTGGACCGCGCGATCGTCAACTGACCGTTGCATGTACCGCTAAAGCCCGCCGCGTGCGGGCTTTTTCGTGGGTCGCGATTCTTGACACTGCCCCACGGGCTTCTCTAGGATGCTGCCCATGCGCCGATTTAAACAGCTAATTGCGGGGCGCCAACGGTGACTGATCACAGTCCCGCCAGAAACCGGTTGCCCGGCATGGGCCAGGTTTCGAAATACCGCTAAAGCGCTGGTTCGGTGTTGCCTCTCACCTGCCCGCAGACGTTTGAGGCAGAGACACGACACGATGAATGCACTACGCCCCCTTATTCGCCTGGCTCCGATCACCGCGGACCTGACTCATTCCAATCCAAAGATCCTGCTGGGCGGCAAGCACCAGCCCACGCTGCTGCGTTACCTGGATGGCTGGCCGCGTCGCACCGGGCGTCCGTCGGCGTTCATGATTCAATTTGTCGAAGACGGCGAATCGCTCGCGCGTTTTGCAAGCAACAGCTTTGACCTAGCGGTTATCCAGGCCCCCTGCGCCGAACACGCGGGCGACATGATCCGGCATCTGACCCGCATCGCCCGGCAAGGCTTGATTACCCGGCGCTGAGCCGTCAGTACAGGGCCCGCAACCCACCGCGCCGTCGACGGCGTACCTGAGCAATGCCCAATGCGATCAGGCACAGCATCAATGGCACGGGAAAAACAGTCAGCTGTTTGACCTGCCTGTCCAGGGCATGCACCTCACCATAGGCCTGCTGGCGCAGCGCGTGAATTTCCATTGGCAGGCGCAAGCGTTCTTTGTTGAGCGCCTGCAACAGCGGGTGGCTGGTGACCGCCTGGGTGGCCGTGGCCACGGTCGGTGGATTGAGGCGCTGCCATTCTTGTTCTGTTTGAGCCAGGCGCTGTTCCAGCTCGCCGACTTGCCCGCGGTACGCCCGCTCGGCGGCATCCCGCAAGGCCTGTTGGCGCCCGGGTGGCCCGGGGTTGCTCGGGCGGGCGCGCAGGTTTGCCAATGCATGAGGTGCGGCCAGGTTGTCCAATGTGTTCAACACAAATGTGGTGTTGCCTGCCGCAGCGGCACCCACGCGATCACTGAGCAGGTCGGTGTCGGCCACCACCACCACCTGGATATTGGCAGCCTTCTGCAGGCCGGTCTTGGCGCCGTCGAGGCCGTCTGGAAACGCGGAATACGCCGGCCCTTCAAGGCGTGCGGCGATCACCTGCGGTTGATCGCGGGTAGCGACTTCTGCGAGCAGGGCGCCGAATGTGTGCGCATCGGCAAAGCGCGTGGCGTCAAATAACGCCGCTTGGCCCGAGCTTTGGAGCAGCGGGGTAAATGTGGTGCGCGCACGTTTGAGGGGAGCCAGCGCGCCGCTGCTCAACACGGTCACGGTGTGCAGCTTCAGTGTGGCGGGGTCGTGCTGCGCCATGGCTGCGCGGGGCAAGGTCAGCGCGGCAGGATGGCGAACGGCGGCTTGGCCGGGGTGGATCACGGCGGTGCTGGCGTAGGTGGCGTCGGCCAGTACCTGGCGGCCCGGCATGTGTATGCCCCAGGCCGTCAGCAGGCCGTCAAGGGTCGAGGGGGTGGCGGGGGCGGTGGCCCTTTCGGCCTGCGGGTCGATAAACATCATCACCTTGCCACCGCCCAATACAAACTGGTCAACCGCGTACAACGCCTGATCCGGCAACCTGCCGGGATCCACCAGCAGCAGGGTTTTGACATGGGCGGGAATGTGCTCGACCTGCGGTCCCAGGGTCACCAGGTTAAAGTGGCCACGCAGTGCCTGGAGCACTTGCCAGGGCGGGGTGAGGGTCTGGCCTTTCTTGTCTTTCTCGCCGTCCATGGGCAGTGCCGAGAGTACGCCGATGACGGGCTGCTCTGGATGCGCCACCTTGTGAATCAAATGGCTGATTTCATACTCCAGCAACGGTTCCCGGTCTTTGCTGAACGACTCGATTCGCTGTGCGCCGTGACCTGCAAGGGTGCCGATCAGGCCGAAAAACGCCGGGTTGCCGTCCAGCCCAAACAGACGGGCTTTGTATTCTTCCTCGGAAAAAGGCGTGGGATTGATCAGGTGCAGGTTGATCTTGCCCTTGGCCAGGCTTTCATACTCCCTGAGTAATGCCTCGACCTGCCGCGCATAGTTTCCCCCTTCGCCCAACTTTTTTTGAGTGTTGTAGCTGTTGAAAAAATACAGGGGCGGTTGCAGGAACCGAGTGCAACACGGTCATTGAATTGAAGAGGGGGCCTCA
>NZ_JBSVWN010000062.1:0-37473 GCF_054071325.1 Pseudomonas sp. SDO5215_S409
TCGAAACCTACTTAACTCGTTGAAACTCAAGGAGTTTTCCGTTTCGTCTGCGCCGTCAACCCTTTATTTCGCTTTTGTTGCAAAAGATGCCTTCAAGGGCAAAACCCGCGGTATCCGGCGCATCACGGGCGGTATCCGCAACACCAACAGCAATGCCCCTATAAAGGCATAGACCGCCCACTCTTTAAGGTCGGCCCGAACAATCCACAACATATGCAGCAAACCCAGCCCCAGAATCACATAGACCAGCCGGTGCAGTTTCTTCCAGCGTGATCCAAGCCGACGCTGACTGTAACGATTGGAAGTCACCGCCAACACCAGCAGCCCGAAAAAACCGAGCGCGCCCACAATAATGTAAGGCCGCTTACGCAACTCCACTCCCAGCTGCGACCAATCGAACGCCAGGACAAACGCGCAGTACGCTGCCAGATGCAAAGCCACATAGGCGAAACACCACAGCCCCAGTTGCCGCCGCACCGCAATCCACCCGGGCCAGCCAGTGAGCTTCTGCAACGGCGTCATGCCCAGTGTGATCAGCAGTAACACCAAGGTTCCAAGCCCCAGGCGATCCAACAGCACCTTTCCGGGGTCAGGCCCGAGCGCAGATTGCGACGCTTCAACTAACCAAAGTAGTGGCCACACCAGCGCCGCTATAAAGACGCCGACACGCCAGATGGGATAACGCATCAATAATTCTTCCGCAGGTCGAGGCCGGTATAGAGAGAAGCAACTTCGTCGGCATAGCCGTTGAACATTTGCGTCTCACGCACGTTGGGGCTGAATAGCCCACTGGGCAAACGGCGCTCCCGGGCCTGCGTCCAACGTGGATGGTCAACCGTGGGGTTCACGTTCGCATAAAAGCCATACTCGTTTGCCGCAATACTTTGCCAGGTTGTCTTTGGCTGCTCGCTGACCAGACTGATGCGCACGATGGACTTGATGCTCTTGAACCCATATTTCCACGGCACCACCAAACGCAACGGCGCACCGTTCTGATTGGGCAGTTCGCGTCCATACATGCCCACCGCCAGAATCGCCAAAGGGTTCATTGCCTCGTCCAATCGCAAGCCTTCGACGTAAGGCCAGTCAATCAGCGCAAAGCGAGACTGCTGGCCCGGCATGGTCTTGGGGTCCTGCAGCGTTTCAAAGCGGATGTATTTGGCCTTTGACGTGGGCTGGACCTGATTGAGCAACGCCGAAATCGGAAAGCCCATCCACGGAATGACCATTGACCAGGCTTCAACGCAGCGCAAACGATAGATCCGCTCTTCCAACTGGTACGGCTTCATGAAGTCTTCGAGTGCGTAGCGCCCAGGCTTATCGACTTCCCCGTCGATCACCACACTCCATGGCTCTGTCTTGAGCGAGCCGGCATTGGCAGCCGGGTCACCCTTGTCCGTACCGAACTCATAGAAATTGTTGTAATGAGTCGCGTCTTTGAACGGCGTAATGGCCTCGCCCTTTACGGTGACCGCTTGCCATTGAGTCCCCGGCAGCTTTTCCGAAAACCACGCCGGGGCCTTGCCAGGCTCCACATCGGCGTAACGCGCAGCGTCATCCGCGCTGGCCCAACGCGGCAAGCTGCTAGCAGCCATGCCAGCAAGCGCACCGCCGAGCAAGCTACGGCGAGAGAGGTAAAAGGATTCAGGCGTCACGTCCGACTCTTTGCAGTCGGACGCTTTGGGCGATTTGATCAACATGGCAACTCCGCAGCTTGGAGGGTTATGCACCAATAGACTGCGGAGTATGGAGGAAATTACATTAAGACAATGTTTTGCGTTGACGAAGATGCAACAGGTATTGCACCGGCCCGGAGGCTGCATACACCAGAAACGCCAACAACAGGATACGGGGCGGATCACTGAAAACCACGGCAAACACCAATACGACCGCCAGGATAGCCACAAACGGGACTCGCCCCTTGAGGTCCAGGTCTTTGAAGCTGTTGTACTTGATGTTACTGACCATCAGCATGCCTGCCGCAGCCACCATCAGCGCAACCAGGAAAGACATCTTCGAGCCCTGGATGCCGTAATCACTGAACGCCCAGACAATACCGGCCACCACCCCTGCGGCTGCCGGGCTGGCCAAACCGATGAAGTAGCGCTTGTCTGCCGTGCCGACCTGCGTGTTGAAACGCGCCAGACGCAATGCCGCGCCAGCCACGTAGATAAACGCAACCATCCAGCCGACCTTGCCCATGTCACCCAACGCCCAGGCAAATGCCAGCAAGGCCGGCGCCACCCCAAAGGCGACCATATCGGACAACGAGTCGTACTCGGCACCAAAAGCGCTCTGGGTGTTGGTCATGCGC
Organism: Pseudomonas sp. SDO5215_S409; assembly: GCF_054071325.1. Taxonomy (NCBI): domain Bacteria; kingdom Pseudomonadati; phylum Pseudomonadota; class Gammaproteobacteria; order Pseudomonadales; family Pseudomonadaceae; genus Pseudomonas; species Pseudomonas sp. SDO5215_S409. The sequence continues at coordinate 2,315 of NZ_JBSVWN010000062.1, forward strand.
GCAACGCGACCGTCCAGGCCATCAAGCACCATGGCAACAAAGATCGCGATGGCGGCAAAGCCAAAATACTTGCTGGCACTCGCAGCATCACCTGCGGCCAGTGCGCTTTGGGCGCTCATGGAATTGATGATGGAATAGAACCCCGCGAACAGGTTCGCGGTGGTGAACAGATTGGGCAGAAGATAGATACCACGATGCCGGACTTTACGGCCTTCAGCATCATGTCCTTCTTCGACATGCTCATCGATGGGCAGCATGCTTTCGGCGTCAGAGGCCTGGCTTGGCTCTTCGGGACGTTCGCTCATGGACTTTACCTTGCAACGGTGTGAAAAAATTCGACAGAAACTTGCGGCGAGTGTTCGCCCGCAAACGATGCAGCTTTATACCAGAACCTTTCCCCCCAAACGAAAAAACGCGGCCTAGGCCGCGTTTTCCCTTGATGCGTACGACTTAGTTTTTGGCTTTGTCGACGATCTTGTTGGCACCGATCCACGGCATCATGGAGCGCAGTTGCTCGCCGATGACTTCGATACCGTGAGCAGCGTTGTTACGACGCTTGGCGGTCATCGAAGGGTAGCCGGTTGCGCCTTCGGTGATGAACATTTTGGCGTACTCGCCGTCCTGAATACGTTTCAGGGCGTTGCGCATGGCCTGACGGGATTCGGCGTTGATCACTTCCGGGCCGGTCACGTACTCGCCGTATTCGGCGTTGTTGGAGATCGAGTAGTTCATGTTGGCGATACCGCCTTCGTACATGAGGTCAACGATCAGTTTCAGTTCGTGCAGGCACTCGAAGTAGGCCATTTCTGGTGCGTAGCCTGCTTCAACCAGGGTTTCGAAACCGGCTTTGACCAGCTCGACAGTACCGCCGCACAGAACGGCTTGTTCGCCGAACAGGTCGGTTTCAGTCTCGTCCTTGAAGGTGGTTTCGATGATGCCGGTGCGACCGCCACCCACGCCTGCGGCGTAGGACAGTGCAACGTTTTTGGCGTTGCCCGAAGCGTCCTGGTAGATCGCGATCAGGTCAGGGATACCGCCGCCTTTGACGAACTCCGAACGCACGGTGTGACCCGGCGCTTTCGGCGCGATCATGATGACGTCCAGGTCAGCGCGTGGCACGACTTGGTTGTAGTGAATCGCGAAGCCGTGGGAGAAGGCCAGGGTGGCGCCTTTCTTGATGTTCGGCTCGATTTCGTTTTTGTACAGCTGGGACTGGAACTCGTCCGGGGTCAGGATCATGACCAGGTCAGCGGCGGCAACAGCGGCAGCCACGTCAGTCACTTTCAGGCCATGAGCTTCTGCCTTGGCAACAGTGGCCGAGCCTTTGCGCAGGCCAACGGTCACGTCAACGCCGGAGTCTTTCAGGTTGCACGCTTGAGCGTGGCCCTGGGAACCGTAGCCGATGATGGCAACTTTCTTGCCCTGGATGATCGACAGGTCACAATCTTTATCGTAAAAAACTTTCATGAGATTCCTCTATATAGCCCGGCCGTACGGCCATTCACTGAGTTGTAGTTAGATGCTGAGTACTTTGTCGCCACGGGCAATCCCGGTGACACCACTGCGTACAGTTTCCAGAATCGAGGCCGTCCCGATCGACTGGATGAAGCTGTCCAGTTTGTCGCTTGTACCGGTCAGTTGAACGGTATAAACGCTGGCGCTCACATCGACGATCTGCCCGCGATAGATATCGGTAGTGCGCTTGATCTCGGCACGTTGGGCACCCGTTGCCTTGACCTTGACCAGCATCAGCTCGCGCTCGATGTGGGCACTTTCCGACAAGTCGACCAGCTTGACCACTTCGATCAGCTTGTTGAGGTTCTTGGTGATCTGCTCGATCACCTCATCATGGCCCACCGTGGTCAACGTCAGGCGCGACAAGGTCGGGTCTTCGGTCGGCGCCACGGTCAGGCTTTCGATGTTGTAGTTGCGTTGCGAAAACAAGCCGACCACACGAGAAAGAGCGCCCGGTTCGTTCTCCAGAAGCAGGGAGATAATGTGCCGCATGATTAGGTACGCTCCGTCTTGTTCAGCCACATGTCGCGCATCGAGCCGTCTTTGATCTGCATCGGGTAGACGTGCTCACTGGTGTCGACCTGAATATCGATAAACACCAGGCGATCCTTCAGGGCGAACGCCTCTTCCAGCTTGGGCTTCAAATCCTTCAGATCGGTGACGCGAATGCCGACATGGCCATACGCTTCGACCAATTTGACGAAATCAGGCAGCGACTCCATGTAGGAATGCGAGTGACGGCTGTTGTAGCTCATGTCTTGCCACTGGCGAACCATGCCCAGCACGCCGTTGTTCAGGCAGACGATTTTCACCGGAAGGCCGTATTGCAGGCACGTCGACAGCTCCTGGATGTTCATCTGGATGCTGCCTTCGCCGGTGACGCACGCGACGTCCGCATCCGGGAAGCTCAGTTTCACACCCATGGCCGCAGGGAAACCAAAGCCCATCGTGCCCAGGCCACCGGAGTTGATCCAGCGGTTGGGTTTGTCGAACTTGTAGTACTGCGCGGCGAACATCTGGTGCTGGCCCACGTCGGAGACAACAAACGCTTCGCCCTTGGTGACTTCGCACAGGGTTTCGATCACGGTTTGTGGCTTGATGATGCTGCCGTCGCCCTTGTCATAAGGGAACAGGCCACGATCACCGCGCCATTCGTCGATCTGCTTCCACCATCTGACAACCGACTCTTTGTTCGGCGCCTGGCCAATTTCCTTGAGCGTGGCGACCATTTCGGTCAGCACGCTTTCCACCGGTCCTACGATAGGCACGTCGGCCTTGATGGTCTTGGAGATGGAAGCAGGGTCGATGTCGATGTGGATGATCTTGGCGTTCGGGCAAAATTTGCTCGCACCGTTGATCACCCGATCATCGAACCGTGCGCCCACGGCCAAAATCACGTCGGCATGGTGCATGGTCAGGTTGGCCGTGTAGCTGCCGTGCATGCCGAGCATGCCGACGAACTGACGATCCGAACCCGGGAACGCGCCCAGCCCCATCAAAGTATTGGTCACCGGCAGGTTGAGCAACTTGGCCAGCTCGGTCAGCGGTGCAGAACCGCCACCCAGGATCACGCCGCCGCCCGAATAAAGCACAGGACGCTTGGCCGCCAAGAGCATTTCTGCCGCCTTGCGAATTTGCCCCGAGTGCCCGCGAACAGCCGGGCTGTAGGAACGCAGCTTGGCCTTCTTGGGGAAAACGTATTCGAATTTTTCCGCGGGGTTGGTCATGTCTTTCGGGATATCGACCACGACCGGACCCGGGCGACCGGATTGGGCGAGGTAGAACGCCTTTTTCATGACTTCCGGGATTTCCGACGGGTGCTTGATCATGAAGCTGTGTTTCACGATCGGCCGGGAAATACCGATCATGTCGGTTTCCTGGAACGCGTCGGTCCCGACCATGGTGCTCGGCACCTGGCCAGAAATGACCACCATCGGGATGGAGTCCATATAAGCCGTCGCGATGCCGGTGATGGCATTGGTCGCGCCTGGGCCGGAAGTGACCAGTACAACACCGGCTTTACCGGTGGCACGGGCATAACCGTCAGCCATATGGGTAGCCGCCTGTTCGTGGCGAACCAGGATGTGGGTAACAGCCGGTTCCTTGAACAGTGCGTCGTAGACGTGCAGGAGAGCACCACCTGGGTACCCGTAGATATATTCGACGCCTTCGTCACGCAAAAAGCGGACGAGCATCTCACCGCCAGATAAAAGCTCCACGTTGTTCACCTCTAAAACGCCAGAATACCGTCCGTTAAAAACCGACGGGTCTTAATAGGTTTACTTCTCAGCAGAGCATGAGCGACGGTGGTCGCCGACTACGTCAGCACTGCCTGAGCAAGCATCGGGAGCGTCCCAAGTGTTGCGGGATTTTCCCACCCAGCGCGAGGTAACGCGTTGCGGGTGTTACAGGTCGGCGCGGGTATGCGCCTCATGGTCTGCTGAGTGGGCCTGCTTCTGGCAGTCCCTCTACAGCGGACTTTGGATTCTTCTGTTTCAGCCGTTCCAAGTCAAGCAATAATTGCGCTTTTTTCCAAGTAAGCGCATGAGAACGTAGAAGAAAGCGGCTTGATGAGGGATAAAACTCGCCTCAATGGCGCAAAGCGGTAGAAATATGCGCAAGACTGCCGGAAAACCCGGCAACCAGGCAATTAACGAGCGTCGACAATCAATTGATCGAATTTTTTCAGCGCAGCCCGCAAGCCAAGGCTCTCCAGCGGCCGGTCCGAATAGACCTGCTCGGCCATCTCGAGAATGCCTGAAGCATTGGGCAGCGGCAGGTTCTGCTCGAGAATGTGCTTCATCTTCGCCAGGAAAATCCACTGCAACCACTGGTTGAAGTCCAGTGTGTCCACCGAAAAGGGTTCAACACTGCTCAGCGCTTCAGCGCTGGGAGGTACGTCGTCCCACCAGCCCTGCACGCGCAGTTCTCGCTCAATCAGCAATAATTGTTCGGCAATGGCCGGAAAGCGCACATCCATCACAGGCTGACCCGGCCTTTCTGGCGAGCCTGCGCGGCACCTGCCGCATCACCCTGCTTCTCGCGGGCATCACCAATCAGGCTCCACAAACTGGCTTGCAGGTCGGGACGACCATTGGCCAGCGTGAGTCCGCGACGGGCGAACTGCTCCGCCTGGGGCGCATCGCCCTGAGCCATCCGAACCTGCGCCAGGCGATAAAGCACCTGAGGCTCACGCGGCGCCACACGCTGGGCACGCTCAAGGCTCGAGGACGCGCCGTTCAAGTCGCCACCCGACTGCTGTTGTTGCGCGGTCGTGAGCAGCGCCAGTACCGGGCCGTCCAACTGCTCGTCAGCCGACAGGCCACCGGCGCTGGCAGAAGGAATGCCGCTCGGCGTCGACGGGAAATCATAATTGCCCTGGTTGACCGGCGCCGTCTGGATAGGCGTCGCGTTCGATGGCCCCGGAACGATCGGCCCCGGCGTAAACGGTTGGGTGCTGATCGGCGTGGTGGTGGCGCCACCGCCCGGAATCATCACGACCACGCCGGAATCCTGGGGTACGGCTTGTGGCCGGGCCTGGGCAGGAACAGTCCTCACGGTTTGGCGGAAACCGCCATTGGCCGAGATCCGATCGTTATTGGACACCGAAGTGCTCGAATCAACGACCGGGATAGAACCGCGCTGCACGTTGGCACAACCGTTGAGCAAGACCAGAGCTGAAATAGCTGGAATCCACCACTTGTTCACTTGAAACCCTCTTTGCTTAATTCATCCAGCCCTTGACCCAATCCATCACCGACTCGGGACTGGCGGGAGCACTGGCTCCACATGCAGCACCGGCAGGTGGTTCGCTGCCGCGAATATACGGCATCTGCACCGCGCCCGGACAGTTGGCGTCGGAGCCCTGCCCCGTGTGCGGATCAATCCAGGCCTGCACGATGTTGTCCGGTTGCGGCATATTCAGCGGCAACGGGTCGGCCTTGCGCATAAAGCTGGTCCATACCTGCAACGCACCGGTTGCGCCGGTGAATGGCGTCTTGCCGTTGTCATCGCGGCCCAGCCACACCACCGCCAGCACGTCCTGACCAAACCCTGCAAACCAGCTATCACGCGAATCGTTACTGGTCCCGGTCTTGCCCGCCAGGGTGAGGTTGGCCGGCAGCACGCTGTAGACCGAACGCCCGGTGCCTTCACGCATGACCCGCTGCATCGCGTTCTGGATCAGGTAAATGGAGCCCGCATCAAAACGCTGCTCGATCTGGAACGGATAGCGCTTGAGCGGTTCGCCCTCGGCCGTCAACACACTGCGAATGCCGCGCATCGGCGTGTTGAAACCACCGTTGGCCAGGGTCTGGTACATGGTCGCGACATCCATAGGGCTCATGCCACCCGCCCCCAGCAGCATCGACGGGAACGCCGGGAAGTCACGCTTGATGCCCAGACGCCCGAGGGTTTTGAGTACATTCGGCACGCCCACCTCAAGCCCGAGGCGAGAGGTCGACAGGTTGTAGGAATGCGCCAGCCCTTGATAGAGGAAAACGGTGCCGTGTGACCGGCGATCAAAGTTCTGCGGCTTCCACACCTGGCCGTCCGCGCCCTTGACCGACAGCGGGTCATCGGAGAGCCAACTGGTCAGCGTGTACTTGCTCGGTTTTTCCAGCGCCGTCAGGTACACCGCAGGCTTCACCAACGAGCCGATCGGCCGCACGGCATCCAGTGCACGGTTGAACCCGGCAAAGCTGGCCTGGCGACTGCCGATCATGGCCTGCACTTCACCGGTTTCCGGGTTGGTCACGACCATCGCGGCCTCGACATCGTCCGCGCCCTTGCGGCCCGCCAGGCGCTTGAAGGTGTCGTTGACAGACGCCTCCGCTTTCATCTGCAAAATCGGGTCGAAGCTGGTAAAGATCCGCAGGCCTTCTTCAGTCAAGTCTTCGTCGCGATAGTCTTCACGCAACTGGCGCTTGACCAGGTCGATGAACCCCGGGAAGGAGCTGTCGGCCAGCTTGCCGCGCGTCGTCACGCCCAGCGGCATTTTCTTGGCCGCTGCCACTTGCTCCGGCGTCGCGACGCCCTGCTGTTCAAGCACATCGAGCACCAGGTTGCGCCGCTCCAGCGCCCGCTCCGGGTTGCGACGCGGGTTGTAGTAAGACGGCCCCTTGACCATGCCCACCAGCAACGCCACTTGATGCAGCTTCAACTCGGACAGCGGCTGGCCAAAGAAGAACTGACTGGCCAGGCCAAAACCGTGCACGGCGCGCTGGCCATCCTGGCCCACGAACACCTCGTTGAGGTACGCCTCCAGGATTTCCTGCTTGCTGTAATGCAACTCCAGCAACATCGCCATCATGGCTTCGGTGAGCTTGCGCGTCAGGCTGCGTTCGTTGGTCAGGTAGAAGTTCTTGACCAATTGTTGCGTCAGCGTACTGCCCCCCTGGGTCATCTTGCCGCCCGAGGTGTTGACCCATACGGCACGGGCAATCGACTTGGGCGACACCCCCCAATGGCTGTAGAAGTCGCGGTCTTCCACGGCAATCAATGTGTCCAGCAGGTAAGGCGGCACCTGGTCCAACTTGATCAGGATGCGGTCTTCCAGGTTTTTCGGATAAATCCCACCGATCAAAAGGGGTTCCAGACGCACCACAGGCAACTTCGAGCCGTTGAGCGAGGACAGCTCGGCCACGTAATCGCCCGAAAAGCGCACACGCACCGGCTGGGGTTTTTCCAGGCCTTCGTAGAACTGGAAGCCGCGAGTATTGAGGTCAATGGTGTTGCCGTTGACCGACGCAGCGCCGGGGCCATTGCTCACCGCTTCACGGCGGTAGCCCAGAGCATCGAGTTCGGTCAGGAAGTCATCCTTGCTCAGCTTCTGGCCGGTGAACAGTTCCAGCGGGCGCGCGTACACCTTGGCGGGAATGGTCCAGCGCTTGCCGGAGAATTTTTCCTGCACCACGGCATCGAGGTACACGGCGAAGCCCGCGATCACGACAAGACCGACCAGGCTGAGCTTGAGCGCCCAGCCCAACCAGGGGCGCAGGCCGCGGGAAGGAGGTTTTTTTGGGGAACGGGGAGATCGGGTACGTGTCATGGCGGCGGATTATACGCACTTTATTGATGACCAACATGAGCCGGACGCGGTTTGCACGACAGGCTGCAACAGCCATAATGCCCGCCGTGCCTTTTCCCCGTCCCTGAAGGATCGCCCGTGAGCCAGACTCTGATCACCGCCCTGCAAAACCCGGCCCTGTACGCTCATCCGGTGGATGAGTTTCAAGTCATCGAAACCCACATTTCCTGGGTGATCCTCACCGGCCCGTATGTCTATAAGCTGAAGAAGCCCGTCAATTTCGGTTTCCTCGACTTCACCACCCTCGAGGCCCGCGGCCACTTCTGCCACGAAGAGCTGCGCCTCAACCAGCGCCTGACCGAAGATTTGTATCTTGAAGTGCTGCCGGTCACCGGCAGCGCCGAAGCGCCACAATTGGGCGGTGACGGCCCGGTGGTCGAGTATGCATTGAAAATGCGCCAGTTCCCGCAAAGCCAATTGCTGAGCACCTTGCAAGCCAACGGTGAGCTGACCAGCGCCCACATCGATGAAATGGCGCAACAGATCGCGCACTTTCATCTGAATGCACCGCAGGTCCCCTCCGCCCACGCTGCCGGCACCCCGGATGAAGTTATGGCGCCGGTCCGGCAGAACTTTGAGCAGATTCGCCCGTTCCTCAGCGAAAAATCCGACCTGACTCAACTGGAAGCCTTACAAGCCTGGGCCGAAAGCAGCTTTGAACGTCTCAAGCCGCTGTTCGAACAGCGCAAGCTCAACGGCTTTATTCGCGAATGCCACGGTGACGTCCACTTGGGCAATGCCACGCTGATTGACGGGCGCGTGGTGATTTTCGACTGCATCGAGTTCAACGAACCGTTCCGCTTCACCGACGTGTACGCCGATACCGGCTTCCTGGCCATGGACCTTGAAGACCGCGGCCTCAAGTCCCTGGCCCGACGCTTCATCAGCCAATACCTGGAGCTGACCGGCGACTATCAAGGGCTGGAACTGCTGAACTTCTACAAGGCTTACCGCGCCCTGGTACGCGCCAAGGTCGCCCTGTTCAGCATGCCGTCCGAAGCCGACGGCGTGCAGCGCGCGGCCACCCTGCGCCAGTACCGCAACTACGCCAATCTGGCGGAAAGCTACAGCACCATTCCGTCGCGGTTCCTGGCCGTTACCCATGGCGTCTCCGCCGTGGGCAAAAGCCACGTGGCCATGCGCCTGGTCGAAGCACTGGGCGCGGTTCGCCTGCGCTCCGACGTCGAACGCAAGCGCCTGTTCGGCGAGCAACAGGTCGAGAACACGCCACAAGCGGGTATCTATGCCACCGACGCGAGTGCAGCGACCTATGAGCGCTTGAACACCATCGCCGACACCGTGCTGCGCGCCGGTTTCCCGGTGGTGCTGGACGCGACCTTCCTCAAGCGCGAACACCGCGACGCGGCAGCAAAAGTCGCCGAGGCTACCGGGGCACCGTTCCTGATCCTGGACTGCAACGCGCCGCAAGCAGTTATCGCTAGCTGGCTGGCACAACGTCAGGCGGATAAAAACGACCCGTCTGACGCAACACTGGCCGTTATCGAAGAGCAGCACGCCAAGCGCGACCCGCTCAGCGCTGAAGAACTGCTGCTGAGCCACCGCGTCGAAACCAATGAAAGCGGGACCTTGGACGCACTGGTCGCGCATATTCGCCAGCGCTTGCCCGGCCTGTAAGAAATATTTCGAGGTCGTGCAGCGTTCAGCCGCTCACGACCCCGAAATAGTGGCACTATAATGGCGTTATGATTCCAGCACGGGAGACGCCGTTGTGAGCCAGCCAAAGTTATTGGATACCCCGCTCTACGCGCTTTTGCATAAAGATGATATTCGCGCCTTTAACCAGGAACGGCCCAAAGACGGCACCATCGATATGCGCGGCGGCGACTTTCGCGGCCTCGACCTGCGCGAGCTGAACGCCGAGGGCGTGGACTTTACGGACGCCTATTTCCGCTCCGCCGACTTGCGCGGCCTGGACCTGCGCAACTGCTCCCTGGAAGGCGCCAGCCTTGCGCATGCGCAGATCTCCGGCACCTACTTCGCCCCTGAACTGAGCGCTGACGAGATCCTCATGTCGGTCAATTTCGGGACTCGCCTGCGTTATCGCACCCGGTAGTACGCCCCCTTGAATGCCCGGTCACGCGCAACGCGTGCCCGGTGCCCATCGCCTTATTCTTAGACGCTTTTGCATCAATGCCGACCAAAGAACTACGCTTTTCCTACTGAGCGCTACACTCCCCTGAGGCTTGCCTGGTCACGATACCCACCGCACCACCCGGCCGTCGCAAGGAGGCTTGATGAATGATGAGCTGCAACACCTGAAAAACCTTGGCAAGACATCGGCGCAATGGCTGCATGCGGTGGGCATCCACAGTGCGTCCGACCTTCGTCGCCTGGGTGCGGTAGACGCCTACCGGGCGGTGCGCACCCGCGGTTTCCGGGCCTCCAAGGTGCTGCTGTATGCCATTGAAGGCGCCTTGATGGACGTGCACTGGAATGATGTTCCCGTCGAACGCAAAGAAGCCTTGAACCGCCAGTTGGATGCCCTCTCGGCCCGCCAGAAAAATTGAATACCGCCTGGGTTTTCGGGCACTCCAAACGGTCAGTTGAGGAAAATTGAAAAGACTGCGAAAACAGTTGTTGACTCTCAAATGAGAATCGTTATGATTATCACAACTGGTCGCGAGATCAGCCGATAACTGACAGGCCCTTGGTTCGGACTCTCAGATATCTCCTCATCAGGCTAATCACGGTTATTTGACCCGGCTCTTGCCGGGTCTTTTTTTGCCTGTCAAAACTGCGTCAACGCGCAATGATCAGCGGGTGCCCACGCTCGGGATGCGGCTGCACCAGCACGTCAAGGCCGAACACCGCCTTCAGCGGCTCGGGGCGCAAGACATTCGCTGGGGTGTCCAGCGCATGGGGGCGCCCCTCTGCCAGCAGCAGAATGCGATCACAGTAACGGGCGGCCAGGTTCAGGTCATGCAGGATCACCAGCACCGCCGCACCGCGATCGGCGAACGTACGAATCGCCTGCAAGGCGGTGTGCTGGTGCAGCGGGTCCAGCATCGAGGTTGGCTCGTCCAGCAACAGCGTTTGCCCCGCCTCACCCGGCCAAATCTGCGCCAGCACCCTCGCAAGGTGCACCCGTTGGCGCTCGCCACCGGAAAGCGCCAGGTAACTGCGCCCGCTCAAATGGCCGACATCCGCCGCGTGCAGCGCAGCCGCGATGATCTCGTCGTCACGCACCTGGCCGGTTTGATGCGGCAGCCGGCCCATGCCCACGACCTCCTCCACTCTAAAGGCAAAGTCCAGCGTCGAGGCTTGTGGCAACACCGCCAGGCGTTGGGCGCGCTGTGTGCCGCTCCATGCCTGTAAGGCGTGCTCGTCAAGCCAGACGTGGCCTTGGTCAGGACGCAGTTCACCGCACAACGCGCCGAGCAAGGTGCTTTTGCCTGCACCATTAGGCCCCAGCACGCCTAGGACCTGCCCCGGTTGCAGGTCCAGATTGACGTCTGCCAGCACGGTTTTGTGGCCACGCCGGATCTGCAGGCTCTCGACTCGCAGCATCAGGCACGTCCTCGCAACAACAGGTAAAGAAAGAACGGCGCACCGATAAATGCAGTAACAATCCCGATCGGGAGCTCCGCAGGTGCCAAGGCCAACCGGGCGACCAAATCGGCAAACAGCAACAGCGTCGCCCCGGCCACGATCGAGGCGGGCAATAACACACGGTGATCAGGCCCTGCCAGCAGGCGCACCAGATGCGGCACGACCAGCCCGACAAAACCGATCATGCCCGCCGCCGCCACGGCCGCCCCCACCCCCAGTGCGGTGCAAAACACCAACTCACGCTTGAGCCCTTCAACATTGACACCCAGGTGATTGGCTTCCGACTCGCCCAGCAGCAGGGCATTGAGTGCCTTGGCCCGCCGCGGCAACCACAGCGCAACGCCAAGGCTGACCAACAACAGCGGCCACAAGCGCGAGTAGCTGGCGCCATTGAGGCTGCCCAGGTTCCAGAACGTCAGGATGCGCAAGGTGGCGTCATCCGCCAGGTAGGTAAACAGCCCGACCGCCGAGCTGGCGAGCGCTGTCAGCGCGATACCCGCCAACAGCATGGTGGCAACATGGGTCTGGCCATTGCGTCGGCCGAGGCGATACACCAATGCGGTGACGCCCAACCCACCAAGGAACGCACACAACGACAACAGGTACGGCCCGAACGCCTCCGGCAAACCGCCCAGAAACGAGCCGCCCACAATCGCAATCGCCGCGCCCAGCGCCGCGCCACTAGAAACACCAACAAGCCCAGGGTCTGCCAGCGGGTTGCGAAACAACCCTTGCATCGCCACACCCGAAAGCGCCAGCACACCGCCCACGGCCAGCCCCAATAAGGTACGCGGCAGGCGAATCTGCCCCAGGATCAGTTCGGCCTGCTCCAGCCCTTCGGGCTTTATGGGCACGCCGAGCAAACGCAAGGCAGCGCGCAGGGTGTCCGTCAGCGGCAGGCTGACGGGCCCAAGGGCCAATGACAGCCAAATCGCCAGCAGGCACAGCAGGCTCAGGCCGATAAACAGCGTGCGGGGTTTAACCAATACGGTCATGGGCCGGTTTTAGCCAGGGACGGGTAAAACCCGGAGGTCAGCTGCACCAGGGTCGCCGGTACTCGGGGGCCCAGGCCGCCCACCAGCAACGTCGGGTCCAGCTCGTAAACGCGCCCGTTCTTGGCAGCGGGCGTGGCCGCCAACACCGGACTTTCCTTGAACAAGGCGTCGCGCGCCGCATCACCGGTCAACGCACGGTCGGCAAACACCAGAACCTCCGGGCTCAACCCCGCCAGCGCTTCGGCAGAAAACGGTTTGTAACCGCTGTGGGTCGCCAGGTTATGCCCACCCGCTTGCTGCAACAACCAATCGGCAGCCGTGTCTTTACCGGCAATCAGCGGCTTGCCACCGGCATGCCCCAACAGCAAAAGCACGCCAGGTGCCTTCTGGGTGATTTGGGCTTGGGCGACCCGGCTCTTTTGTTGTTCCAGTTGTTGCTGATAGCCGGTGAATAACGCACCCGCGTTGTCTTCACGGCCCAGCAACCGGCCTAGATGCTCAAGCGTGCCGTGCAACGTCGCCAGGTCTGCCTGGGCCGAGAACAGCTCGACCTGCACACCAGCACTGCGGATTTGCGCCAGCACCGGGGGCGGGCCCATCTCTTCGGTGCCGATCAACATCTGCGGGCGCAGGCTCAGAATGCCCTCGGCCGACAACTGGCGCTGATAGCCAATGCTGGGCAACGCCTTGAGAGACTCCGGATGCTGGCTCGTGGTGTCGACGCCCACCAGCTTCGACTCACCGCCCAGGGCCGTCACCCACTCCGACAACGCACCACCCGCGCTGACCCAGCGTTGCGGCAATTCAGAGGCGTGAACCCCAGCGTTGAACAGCAGTCCCACAACGAGCGCAATGGCGCTGGCACTCAGGCGCATAAAAGGGTTTCCTTCCAAGGGGGTAGGCCCGCTGAAACACGCGCTCTTGTGACATTTAAACGCCGTCATTCATCGTACAGAGCGCCCTATCAGCCAACGGGCGGAGCCGGCATTTGATAATTGTTTGCATTTGAACGTCAAGCACCGGGCTTATCGACATAAACACAATAGCCTTGCAGCCCGCGAACGGCGGCACCTGAGGATAAACATGAAGTTTCTCTGCCCCTCCAGCGCGCTCGCGCCAGACGCCAGCCTGGGTTTCGATATCGACGGACGCAAGCTGTTCGTGGTGCGTCGTGACGGCGTGGCCTACTTCTATATCAACCGCTGCCCCCATCGTGGCGTAGCGTTGGAATGGCAACCCAATCGGTTTCTCGACCAGAGTGCCAGCCTGATCCAGTGCGCCACCCACGGCGCGCTGTTTTTGATCGAGAGTGGCGAGTGCATTGCCGGCCCATGCGCCGGGCAAAGCCTCACGGCCCTGCCCGGCCGCGAGGACGAACAGGGCCTGTGGGTGAGCCTTTAGTCGCCCAACATCACCGGCAGCGCGCGATCCACATAGACCTCCTGCGCCGTCACTTGCACGCCATACGCCAACACCTCGACACCTGCCGCCTTGGCCTCGCGCAACGCGGCGGCATAAGCGGCATCGATTTCCACGGCCGGGCGCACCGCATCCACCCCTGACAGGTTGACGCAATACAACTGGACCGCCCGCACGCCATCACGCGCCAGGTGCGCAAGTTCGCGAAGGTGTTTGGCGCCACGCTGGGTCACCGCATCCGGGAATGCGGCAGTGGTGGTGCCGTCAAACCCCAGGGTGACGCTTTTGACTTCGACGTAGGCCGCCCCGTCGGGGTACTCCAGGCAAAAGTCGATCCGACTGTTTTCCTGGCCGTAGGGCACCTCGCGCTTGAGGCCCGTAAACCCGTTGAGCTCAGTGATGACCCCGGCGCGCAGCGCTTCTTCGACCAACTGATTGGCGCGCGCGGTGTTCACGCAGGCCAGTCGGCCTTGAGGCGTTTGGCTGATTTCCCAAGTGCCCGGCAGCTTGCGCTTGGGGTCCGAGGAGCGGCTGAACCACACCTGCCCGCCCTCCACCATGCAGTTGAGCATCGAACCGGTGTTGGGGCAGTGAATGGTGATGAACTCGCCGCTAACGGTTTCGATATCGGCGAGAAAACGCTTGTAGCGGCGAATCAGCCGCCCTTCTTCCAGAGGAGGATTAAAGCGCATCAGCCTTGCCAGCTCTGCAAGCCACGGGCGATTCGCTCAACCGCTTCCTGTAGCCGATCGATGTTTTGCGTGTAGGCAAACCGCACATGGTGACTGGCCTGGTGCCGGCCGAAGTCCAGGCCCGGCGTGAAGGCCACGTGTTCGGTTTCCAGGAAATGGCGGCAGAACGCAAAGGCATCACCGCCGAACGCACGGATATCGGCATACAGATAAAAAGCGCCTTCTGGCTCGACGGCAATACCAAACCCCAACGCCCGCAGGGCTGGCAGCAGGAAGTCGCGACGGCGGCCAAACTCGGCCCGGCGCTCTTCAAGAATGCCCAGCGTTTGCGGGGTAAAACAGGCCAGCGCGGCGTGCTGCGCCATGCTCGGTGCACTGATATAGAGGTTCTGCGCCAGCTTCTCCAGCTCGCCCACGGCGGCGAGCGGCGCTACCAGCCAACCCAGGCGCCAGCCGGTCATTCCGAAATACTTGGAAAAACTATTTAAGACAAAAGCGTCATCGTCCACTTCCAGCACGCTGGCGGCGTCGGTGCCGTAGGTCAGGCCGTGGTAAATCTCGTCCACCACCAGGTGGCCGTTGCGCGCCTTGACTGCACTGGAAAGCCCGGCCAGTTCGTCTCGTGTCAACAGGGTGCCCGTGGGGTTGGCCGGCGACGCAACCAAGGCGCCCACGCTGTCCTTGTCCCAATGGCGCTCCACCAGTTCGGCAGTCAGTTGATAGCGCACCTCGGGGCCTACTGGCACCAATTGCGCCGCGCCTTCCACCAACCGCAAGAAGTGCCGGTTGCACGGGTAGCCCGGGTCAGCCAGCAACCAATGTCTTCCCGGATCCACCAGCAGGCTGCTGGCCAGCAGCAACGCGCCCGAACCGCCGGGTGTAATCAGGATGCGCTGAGGGTCGATGTTCAAACCGTAGCGCTGTTGATAGAAACCACTGATGGCTTCCCGCAACTCGGGCAGGCCGCGGGCCGCCGTGTAGCGGGTTTTGCCATTGGCCAGCGCCGCCTGGCCGGCCTGGATGATGGGTTCGGCGGTGGTGAAATCGGGCTCGCCGATCTCCAGGTGGATCACATCGTGCCCGGCCGCCTGCAGCTCGTTGGCCCGCGCCAGCAACGCCATGACATGAAAAGGTTCGATAGCGCGGCTGCGCGCACTGTAGGGCTGAGCCATTAGCCTTCCTTAACTGTGAGGACAAACGCCGATTCTACCCAACCGGCGCCACAAATCCTGCGGTATTGGCCCAACGCCCGTTCCAGAGACTTCAAGCAAGTGCTGGCAAAGCGACTAAAATCAACCTTCGAGACGCTACGCAACGGCCCGGACGTGCTGAACCCCGCGTGCCACGGGGGGTCGACAACCGGGAGTAGCGCACCCCGAATCTATCTGGTAAGTTCGCCCGCTTGCAGCCGCAGGGCCGGCAGGTGTCGGTAATGTTGCAATCCTGCGCAATGGATTAGAAGAGTGAGAGGCGGTCTATTCATGTCCACCCAAGCAAAGCAACAGCAGCAAAGCCTCAGTGGCTTCGCACCCTACGTCGAATCGAAGGGTGAGGAGTACATGGGCAAGCCCATGCGTGAACACTTCGTCAAGATCCTGCACAAATGGAAACAGGACCTGATGCAAGAAGTCGACCGCACCGTTGACCACATGAAGGATGAAGCCGCCAATTTCCCGGACCCGGCAGACCGTGCCAGCCAGGAAGAAGAGTTTGCCCTCGAGCTGCGTGCCCGTGATCGCGAACGCAAGCTGATCAAGAAGATCGACAAGACCCTGCAACTGATCGAAGACGAAGAGTACGGCTGGTGCGAATCCTGCGGCGTCGAGATCGGTATCCGCCGCCTCGAAGCACGTCCTACCGCCGACTTGTGCGTGGACTGCAAGACGCTGGCCGAAATCCGAGAGAAACAGGTCGGCAAGGCGTAACCGCCAG
Source organism: Pseudomonas sp. SDO5215_S409 (assembly GCF_054071325.1). Lineage (NCBI taxonomy): Bacteria > Pseudomonadati > Pseudomonadota > Gammaproteobacteria > Pseudomonadales > Pseudomonadaceae > Pseudomonas > Pseudomonas sp. SDO5215_S409. The sequence goes on from NZ_JBSVWN010000062.1 coordinate 18,526, forward strand.
GCTGAACGAAATGGGGCGTGCAAACGCCCCATTTTTGTTTCTGGCGTTTACCGAATTTCCAGTACTATCCGGCCCATGACAGCCTCCTCTTATATCGGGCGTTTCGCGCCCACCCCCAGCGGGCACCTGCACTTCGGTTCACTGGTCGCCGCCCTCGCCTCCTATCTCGACACCCGTGCCAATAAAGGCCGTTGGCTGATGCGCATGGAAGACCTCGACCCGCCACGGGAAGAGCCCGGCGCCCAGGCGGCGATACTCAACGCGCTGGAAAGCTACGGGTTTGAATGGGATGGTGAACTCGTCCGACAAAGCGAACGGCATGATGCCTACGCAGAAGTGCTCAACCGCCTGTTCAATCACGGCTTGGCCTATGCCTGCACCTGCTCGCGCAAGCAGCTTGAGCCCTACCACGGCATCTACCCAGGCCTGTGCCGAAACGCAGGGCACGCACAACAGGACGCGGCGATCCGCCTGCGGGTGCCGGAGCTGGAATATCACTTTACCGACCGCGTGCAAGGCCCGTTCCGACAACACCTGGGGCGAGATTCCGGCGACTTCATCATCCGTCGCCGCGACGGCCTGTACGCCTATCAACTGGCCGTGGTGCTTGATGACGCGTGGCAAGGGGTGACCGATATTGTCCGGGGCGCCGACCTGCTCGACTCCACGCCACGCCAGTTGTATTTGCAGGAACTGCTGGGCATGCCGCAACCGCGTTACCTGCATGTGCCACTGATCACCCAGCCAGATGGCAACAAGCTCGGTAAATCCTACCGCTCCCCGCCCTTGACCCGTGACCAGGCCACGCCTTTGCTATTAAGGGCGCTACGGGCCCTGGGCCAACAACCGGGCGACGAGCTGAACCACGCCAGCCCGCAGGAGCTGTTGGGTTGGGGCGTGCGCCATTGGGACGCCACGCAGATCCCACGCACCCCCACCCTGGCCGAAGCGGATTTGCGCTGAAGGCGCTTGCAGCTTGCCAGCCATCCGTTACCATCGCGGCAGTTTTTAAATCAGAGGCCAGTATGTATATCTATCGATTGGTCCTGCTGCTGGTTGTCGGGATCTACCTGTTTTCCCCGGCCATCATGGATTGGTGGATCGACGCCACGGGCGCCTGGTATCGGCCCTATCTGCTTTGGTTGATTCTGATCGTCGTGACTTTCATCCTGCAGAGCCAAAAAGATGCCGATGAGCTTTAGCCTGACCCAGATGCTGCTGATCAGCGCCGCCTACCTGGCCGCGTTGTTCGGCGTGGCGTGGATCAGTGAACGGGGAATGATTCCCCGGGCGATCATTCGCCATCCGTTGACCTACACCTTGTCGCTGGGCGTCTACGCCAGCGCCTGGGCGTTCTATGGCACGGTGGGCCTGGCCTATCAATATGGCTATGGGTTTCTGTCCAGTTACCTGGGTGTGTCCGGCGCCTTTCTGCTGGCGCCGGTACTGTTGTATCCGATCCTGAAAATCACCCGCACCTATCAACTGTCTTCGCTGGCGGACCTGTTCGCGTTCCGCTTTCGCAGTACGTGGGCCGGCGCACTCACGACCATCTTCATGCTGATCGGCGTGTTGCCCCTGCTGGCCTTGCAAATCCAGGCGGTGGCAGACTCCATCAGCATCCTCACCCGCGAGCCGGTGCAACATCGGGTGGCGCTGAGTTTTTGCGCGCTGATTACCCTGTTCACGATCTTTTTCGGCTCGCGGCATATCGCCACCCGGGAAAAGCACCAAGGCCTGGTCTTTGCGATTGCCTTTGAATCGGTCATAAAACTGGTGGCCATCGGCGGCGTCGGCCTGTATGCGCTGTACGGCGTGTTCGACGGCCCGCAACACCTTGAACTGTGGCTGCTGCAAAACCAGACCGCCCTGGCGGCGCTGCACACGCCGTTGCAGGAAGGCCCGTGGCGCACCCTGCTGCTGGTGTTTTTCGCCTCGGCCATCGTGATGCCGCACATGTATCACATGGCATTTACCGAAAACCTCAACCCGCGCTCGCTGGTCAGCGCCAGCTGGGGTCTGCCGCTGTTCCTGCTGTTGATGAGCCTGGCAGTGCCGCTGATTCTCTGGGCGGGCCTGAAGTTGGGCGCCACCACCAATCCCGAGTATTTCACCTTGGGCATTGGCCTGGCCGCCAACAACCCCGCGCTGGCACTGCTGGCGTACGTCGGCGGGCTGTCGGCGGCCAGCGGGTTGATTATCGTCACGACCCTGGCCCTGTCGGGCATGGCCCTCAACCACCTGGTGCTGCCGCTGTACCAGCCGCCAGCAGAGGGCAATATCTACCGCTGGCTGAAGTGGACACGCCGCGCGCTGATCGTGGCAATCATCATGGCCGGCTACGGGTTCTACCTGCTGCTGGGCGCCGGGCAAGACCTGGCTAACCTGGGGATCGTAGCGTTTGTGGCCACGTTGCAGTTCCTGCCGGGTGTGCTGTCGGTGCTGTACTGGCCGACGGCCAATCGTCGCGGTTTCATCGCCGGGCTCATGGCCGGGATCCTGGTGTGGATCGTCACTATGCTGTTGCCGCTGGTCGGCAACTTGCAGGGTTTTTACATCCCGTTGCTGAACATGATCTACGTGCTCGACGATACCAGTTGGCACATGGCCGCGATTGCCTCGCTGGCGGCCAACGTCTTGATGTTCACGCTGATCTCACTGTTCACTAACGCCAGCACCGAAGAAACCAGCGCCGCCGAAGCCTGCGCCGTGGACAACGTACGCCGCCCGCAACGTCGCGAATTGCACGCGGCGTCGCCCCAGGAGTTCGCCACGCAATTGGCCAAGCCGCTGGGCGCCAAGGCGGCGCAAAAGGAAGTCGAACAGGCCCTGCGCGACCTTTACCTGCCGTTTGACGAGCGCCGCCCGTATGCCTTGCGCCGCCTGCGCGACCGCATCGAGGCCAACCTGTCCGGCCTGATGGGCCCCAGCGTGTCCCAGGACATGGTGGAGACGTTCCTGCCGTACAAGGCCGGTGGCGAAAATTATGTCACCGAAGACATCCACTTCATCGAGAGCCGGCTGGAGGATTACCACTCGCGCCTCACCGGCCTTGCCGCCGAGCTGGACGCCCTGCGCCGCTATCACCGTCAGACCCTGCAAGAGCTGCCCATGGGCGTGTGCTCACTGGCCAAGGACCAGGAGATTCTGATGTGGAACAAGGCCATGGAAGAACTCACCGGCATCGCCGCCCAGCGGGTAGTGGGCTCGCGCCTGAACACCATTGCCGACCCATGGAAAGAACTGCTGCGCGGCTTCATCAACCTGCCGGATGAGCACTTGCACAAGCAGCACCTGGCCCTCGACGGCCAGACCCGTTGGCTCAACTTGCACAAGGCGGCTATCGACGAACCGCTGGCCCCTGGCAACAGTGGCCTGGTGTTGCTGGTCGAAGACTTGACCGAAACCCAGATGCTCGAAGACAAGCTGGTGCACTCCGAACGCCTGGCCAGCATTGGCCGACTGGCGGCGGGTGTGGCCCACGAAATCGGCAACCCGATCACCGGTATCGCCTGCCTTGCCCAAAACCTGCGGGAAGAGCGCGAAGAGGACGGAGAAATTACCGAGATCAGTGGGCAGATTCTCGAGCAGACCAAACGCGTATCGCGCATCGTGCAATCACTGATGAGCTTTGCCCACGCGGGAGCTCACCAGAACCAGGACGAGGCCGTGTGCCTGGCCGAAGTCGCGCAGGATGCCATTGGGCTGCTGGCGTTGAACCGGCGTAATTTCGAGGTACAGTTCTTTAATTTGTGCGACCCCGACCACTGGGTCGACGGCGACTCCCAACGCCTGGCGCAGGTGCTCATCAACCTGTTGTCCAACGCCCGCGACGCTACCCCGGCCGGCAGTGCGGTACGCGTCAAGAGCGAGGCTTTCGAGCACACTGTCGACCTGATCGTCGAGGACGAAGGCAGCGGCATTCCACAGAACATCATGGACCGATTGTTCGAACCCTTCTTCACCACCAAGGATCCGGGTGAAGGCACCGGTCTGGGCCTTGCACTGGTCTATTCCATCGTTGAAGAGCATTATGGACAAATCACCATCGACAGCCCGGCTGATATAGAAAGCCAACGCGGCACCCGTATCAGGGTGACCTTGCCGCGTCATGTCGAAGCGACGTCCGCTGTGAACTGAGACCGTCGAGAGAACTGAATCAATGCCTCACATTTTGATCGTCGAAGACGAAACCATTATCCGCTCTGCCTTGCGTCGCCTGCTTGAACGTAATCAGTACCAGGTCAGCGAAGCCGGCTCGGTGCAAGAAGCCCAAGAGCGTTTCAGCATTCCCACCTTTGACCTGATCGTCAGCGACCTGCGCTTGCCGGGCGCTCCCGGGACCGAGCTGATCAAGCTGGGCCAGGGCAAGCCGGTGCTGATCATGACCAGTTACGCCAGCCTGCGCTCGGCCGTGGACTCAATGAAGATGGGCGCGGTGGACTACATCGCCAAACCCTTCGACCACGACGAAATGCTGCAGGCCGTCGCCCGCATCCTGCGCGACCGCCAGACCGTCAGCCACGCCCCGGCCGAACGCCCCGCAGGCAAGGCCGCCGAAAAGGCCGGCGCCGACAACAGCAACGGCGAGATCGGCATCATTGGCTCCTGCCCGCCGATGCAAGACCTCTACAGCAAGATTCGCAAGGTGGCGCCTACCGACTCCAACGTGCTGGTACAGGGCGAGTCGGGCACCGGCAAGGAACTGGTGGCCCGTGCGCTGCACAACCTGTCCAAACGCGCCAAGGCGCCGATGATCTCGGTGAACTGCGCGGCCATTCCCGAATCGCTGATCGAGTCCGAACTATTCGGCCATGAAAAAGGCGCATTCACCGGCGCCAGCGCAGGCCGCGCGGGGCTGGTAGAGGCCGCCGACGGTGGCACGCTGTTTCTGGACGAAATCGGCGAACTGCCGCTGGAAGCCCAGGCGCGCTTGCTGCGGGTGCTGCAGGAAGGGGAAATCCGCCGGGTCGGCTCGGTCCAGTCGCAAAAGGTGGATGTGCGCCTGATCGCGGCGACCCACCGGGACCTCAAGAGCCTGGCCAAGATCGGCCAGTTCCGTGAAGACCTTTACTACCGCCTGCACGTGATCGCCCTCAAGCTACCCGCCCTGCGCGAGCGCGGTGCCGACGTCAATGAAATCGCCAATGCGTTTCTCGCCCGTCAGAGCGCGCGCATCAATCGCAACGACCTCAGGTTTGCCGCCGATGCCGAACAGGCCATTCGGCATTACTCGTGGCCGGGTAACGTGCGCGAACTGGAGAATGCGGTGGAGCGTGCGGTGATCCTGTCGGAGAGTGCGGAAATTTCCGCCGACCTGCTGGGCATCGACATCGAGCTGGGCGACCTGGATGACGACGATTTCATCGGCCTGGCGCCGCAACAAGGTGGCGCGAGCAATACCAGCCACGAGCCGACGGAAGACTTGTCACTGGAAGACTACTTCCAGCATTTCGTGCTCGAGCACCAGGACCACATGACCGAAACCGAACTGGCCCGCAAGCTCGGTGTGAGCCGTAAATGCCTGTGGGAGCGGCGCCAGCGCCTGGGCATTCCACGGCGCAAAACCGGGGCCACCAGCGAAAGCTGATCGGGCGGCCCCCTCAGGTAACACCTTCAGATGTGAAAAAACTGTTACCGCAGTTTTTTTCACGTAACAAAAGCCGGGGTTTACGGTAACGAAACCCCGGCTTTTTTTCGCCCTCCCCAAACCCGAAACTGCCTCAAACCCCAGCATTTGCTGGGCCTCACAAAAGTTGGCACGCACCCTGCTATATGCTTAGTACAAAAACAATAACAAGCAAATGTACAAGACAATAAAAATAAGACGAATCGACTCACGCATAACAAAAACAACACGGCGGAGGCGCAGCTAACTGATTCTTTTGGAGAGGCGTTGCATTTGGGGCTTGCCCCGCAACCAGGCCGAGAACAACAAAAAACTGCCCTAAGGCAGAGCCTGAACTGGTTGGATCGTAGATCAGCAACACAGCGACCAAAGCAATCCGTTTGCTCTTGGCTCCCGATTGGGAGCGTCATGCAGGTAAAACCTCATGACAAGGGCGTTCAACAAAAACAAAAAGCCCGACACCCATAATAAAAATAGAGCACGCAACTACTTCTGGGGGAGCTTCGGCTCCCCTTGTGGTTTCTGCGATTTGGCCCTTCGGCACCACCGCTCGAGGCTTCTGGCTCAAGGCTTGCAGCTTGTTCCTACACCATCCCCTGACTAAATGCTAGAATCCCCGCCCATCATGCGGTCATTCTTCGTTATGGCCGAACATTCCTTCAAACAGTGCATCCCATGCTGAAGAAGTTGTTCCAGTCCTTCCGTTCTCCTTTGCGTCGCACGCAACACATACGCAGCACGCCTGAAGTGCTCAATAGCAGCCAGCATTCGCTGCAACGCGCCCAGTTCAGCCGGTATGCGGTGAACATCGTCGAACGCTTGCAGAACGCCGGTTACCAGGCTTATCTGGTGGGCGGGTGCGTGCGTGACATGCTGCTCAACATCACCCCCAAGGATTTCGACGTCGCCACCAGCGCCACGCCGGAACAAGTGCGGGCCGAGTTCCGCAATGCGCGGATCATCGGGCGGCGTTTCAAGCTGGTGCACATCCACTTCGGTCGAGAAATCATCGAAGTCGCGACGTTCCGCGCCAACCACCCGCAAAACGACGATGAAGAAGACACCAACCAGTCTTCGCGCAACGAAAGCGGGCGCATCCTGCGGGACAACGTCTACGGCACCCTGGAGGAGGACGCGCAACGTCGCGACTTCACCATCAACGCCCTGTATTACGACCCGGTCAGCGAGCGCATCCTCGATTACGCCAACGGCGTACACGACATCCGCAACAACCTGATCCGCCTGATCGGCGACCCCACCCAGCGCTACCAGGAAGACCCGGTGCGGATGCTGCGGGCCGTGCGTTTTGCCGCCAAGCTGAATTTCGGCATCGAAAAACACACCGCCGCGCCGATTCGCGAACTGGCGCCCATGCTGCGGGAAATCCCGTCGGCGCGCCTGTTCGAAGAAGTGCTCAAGCTGTTCCTGTCCGGCTACGCCGCCGACACCTTTGAAATGCTCGTGGACCTGGAGTTGTTCGACCCGCTGTTCCCGGCCAGCGCCGAGGCCCTGGAGCACAACCCGACCTACACCCACACGCTGATCAGCGAAGCGCTGATCAACACCGACCTGCGCATCAAGCAGAACAAGCCGGTAACCCCGGCGTTCCTGTTTGCCGCGCTGTTGTGGCCTGCCCTGCCCAAACGTGTTCTGCATTTGCAGAACCGGGGCATGCCGCCGATCCCGGCCATGCAGGAAGGCGCTCACGACCTCATCGCCGAGCAATGCCAGCGTATCGCCATCCCCAAGCGTTTCACCCTGCCGATCCGTGAAATCTGGGACATGCAGGAGCGCCTGCCGCGCCGCAGCGGCAAACGTGCTGATATGTTGCTGGACAACCCTCGCTTCCGCGCTGGCTACGACTTCCTGCTGCTGCGTGAAAGCGCCGGCGAGCAGACCGACGGCCTCGGTGAATGGTGGACCGACTACCAGGACGCCAACGACAGCGAACGTCGCGACATGATCCGCGACCTCGGCAGTAAAGGCGAAGGCACCGGCGAGGGGCCCAAAAAACGTCGCCGCAGCACCGCCAGCAAACGCAAGCGCAGCGCCGATGCCTCAAGTGCCACGGGCGAGTAAGCACAGTGGAACGTATCTACATCGGCATGGGCAGCAACCTGGCGGCCCCGGATCAACAATTGCGCAACGCCGTCGAGGCGTTGGCGCAATTGCCGAACACCGCGCTGGTGGGCGTTTCCGCGTTTTACCAAAGTGACTCCCTGCTGCCGGGCCAACCGCGCTACACCAACGCCGTGGCCGCCCTCGACAGCCGCCTCGCGCCGCTGGAACTGCTCAATGCGCTGCAAGCCATCGAAAACGACCAGGGCCGCGAGCGCCTGGAACGTTGGGGGCCGCGCACGCTGGATCTGGACATCCTGATATTTGGCGACCGCTTGATCGACGAGCCGCGCCTGAAGGTGCCGCACTACCAGATCCATCTGCGCGCTTTCGTCTTGTACCCCTTGGCGGAACTCGCCCCCGCCGACCTGCAACTGGCCGACGGGCGCCGGTTGCGCGACCTGCTCCACACTTGCCCGTTCGTCGGCCTTGAACGCCTGCCGCCCGCTGAATCGCCTCAGTAACAGGGGTAACACCCCAGGCGTAACAATGCGGTAACACATCCAATTGACTTCCCGAGTCCTCATCACGACTATAGGCGTCCCGCTGCCGCCAACCCGGCGCTAAAGGGCGCAATCCAGGCCTTATAAGCACTGCTCTCAAGACCGTGCGCCTGTAGAAAACGAAGACTCACGCGCGTTACTCGCTGTTTCCAAGCGCCTGAATGAGGACCCTTTTCATGCCAGACATTACCCTGACCACCTTGCAGAGCCTCAAACTCAAAGGTGAAAAAATCACCATGCTGACGTGCTATGACGCCACTTTCGCCCAAGCCAGCTGCCAGGCCGGCGTGGAGGTGCTACTGGTGGGCGACTCACTGGGCATGGTTCTACAAGGGAATGACAGCACCTTGCCGGTGACCACGGACGAACTTGCTTACCACACCGCCAGCGTCAAACGCGGCAACGACGGCGCGCTGATCATCGCCGACCTGCCGTTCATGGGTTACGCCACCCTCGAGCAGACCTTCCACAACGCTGGCAAGCTGATGCAGGCCGGTGCGCACATGATCAAAGTGGAAGGCGCCGTCTGGCTCGCCGAGTCGATCCGCCAACTGGCCGAACGCGGCGTGCCGGTGTGCGTGCACATGGGGCTGACCCCGCAGTCGGTCAACATCCTGGGCGGGTACAAGGTACAGGGGCGTAACGAAGCCCAGGCGCGCCAGATGCGCGCCGATGCCATCGCCCTGGAACAGGCCGGTGCGGCAATGATCCTGCTGGAATGCGTGCCCAGCGAACTGGCTGCTGAGATTACCCAGGCGGTCAAAGTACCGGTCATCGGGATTGGCGCAGGCTCGGCCACAGACGGCCAGGTGCTGGTGCTGCATGACATGCTGGGGCTGTCCCTCACCGGCCGCACCCCCAAGTTCGTGAAGAACTTCATGGCAGGCCAGGACAGCATTCAGTCAGCGCTCGGCGCCTACGTGCGTGAGGTCAAGGACGTCACCTTCCCGGGCGTCGAGCACGGGTTTTCCGCATGAATACCGTCAAGACCGTGCGCGAGCTGCGCGCCGCCGTCGCGCATGCCCGCCGGGCCGGCAAGCGTATCGGCTTCGTGCCCACCATGGGCAACCTGCACAGTGGGCACGCGACGCTGGTGACCAAGGCTGCGCAACAAGCGGACTTTGTCGTGGCCAGCATCTTCGTCAACCCGCTGCAATTCGGCGCCGGTGAAGACCTGGACAAGTACCCGCGCACGCTGGCGGCCGACCAGGAAAAACTACTGCAGGCCGGCTGCAACCTGCTCTTTGCCCCCACCGTGGAAGAAATGTACCCCGGCGGCATGAGCGGCCAAACCCGCGTCAGCGTGCCCCAACTTTCCGAAGGCCTGTGCGGCGCCAGCCGCCCAGGGCATTTCGAGGGCGTGGCCACGGTGGTGAGCAAGCTGTTCAATATGGTCCAGCCGGACATGGCGGTCTTTGGCCAGAAGGACTACCAGCAACTGGCGGTCATTCGCGCCATGGTCCAGGACCTGAACATGCCGATCCAGGTGATCGGCGAGCCCACCGTGCGCGCGGACGACGGCCTGGCCCTTTCCTCGCGCAACGGTTACCTCACCGAAGAACAGCGGGCCATCGCACCGGCGCTGTACCGCAGCCTTACGGCAATTGCCACCGCGATTGAAAACGGTGACCACGACTTCGCCCGGCTGCGTACCGAGCAGGTGAAACAGATCGAAACCGCCGGCCTGCGTCTGGATTACCTGGAGATTCGTCAGGGCCAGCACCTGCGCCCCGCCACTCCCGAGGATCGAGACGTGGTCATCCTGGTGGCCGCCTACCTGGGCGCCACCCGGCTGATCGACAACCTGCACCTGACCCTCGCCTAACCCCCCGCCTGACGTTCTGCCTGAGGCACTGTTATAAAAAAGTACCGGCCTCAGCGCAGACAAAGCCAAGACAGATCGACACACTAGGTTTAATGTAAACGCCCTACGCACTCCACCGACGTAGGCCGAACCCTGTCGTTTGCCAAAAGACAGGACGTTTCGGGCTTTGACAGTGTCCTAAAGGCAGTCCCCGTAATAAAAGGAAACCCGCAGCGATGGCGTACTACCGCACTCCTCATGACGTGACCGCTCTGCCTGCCTGGCAAGCGCTCAATCAACACCGCCAAGCCATGCAGGATTTCAGCATGCGCGAAGCCTTTAATGCCGATCCCCAGCGCTTCAACCAGTTCACGCTGAGCAGCTGCGGACTGTTCCTCGATTACTCGAAAAACCTGATTACCAGCCAAACCCGCGACCTGCTCGTGGGCCTGGCCAAGGAAGTGGACCTGCAGGGCGCCATCCAGGCGCTGCTCAACGGCGAGCCGGTCAACTCGTCCGAAGGCCGCCCGGCACTGCACACGGCGCTGCGCCGTCCGGTGGGCGACAAGCTGTCGGTCAATGGCGTGAACATCATGCCCGACGTGCACAAGGTGCTGAACCAGATCACCGACCTGGTCGGCCGCATTCATGACGGCCTGTGGCGCGGCTACACCGAAAAGCCGATCACCGACGTGGTGAACATCGGCATCGGTGGCTCGTTCCTGGGCCCTGAGTTGGTGTCCGAAGCGCTGTTGTCCTACAGCCACAAAGGCGTTCGCTGCCACTACCTGGCGAACATCGACGGCAGCGAATTCCACGAGCTGACCCTGAAGCTGCGCGCCGAAACCACGCTGTTCATCGTCTCGTCCAAATCCTTCAACACCCTGGAAACCCTGAAAAACGCCCAGGCCGCCCGCGCCTGGTACTTGGCCCAGGGTGGCTCGGAAGCCGAGCTGTATCGCCACTTCATTGCCGTGTCGAGCAACAACGCGGCCGCCGTGGCCTTTGGTATCCGCGAAGAAAACATCTTCCCGATGTGGGACTGGGTCGGCGGCCGCTACTCGCTGTGGTCGGCCATCGGCTTGCCCATCGCCCTGGCCATCGGCATGTCCAACTTCAAGGAATTGCTGTCTGGTGCCTACACCATGGACCAGCACTTCCAGAACGCCCCGTTCGAACAGAACATGCCGGTGCTGCTGGGCCTGCTGGGCGTGTGGTACGGCAACTTCTGGGGCGCGCAGAGCCACGCGATCCTGCCGTACGACCACTACCTGCGTAACATCACCAAGCACTTGCAACAGTTGGACATGGAATCCAACGGCAAGAGCGTGCGCCAGGACGGAACGCCCGTGTCCACCGACACCGGCCCCGTGATCTGGGGCGGCGTGGGTTGCAACGGCCAGCACGCTTACCACCAGTTGCTGCACCAGGGCACCCAACTGATCCCGGCCGACTTCATTGTGCCGATCGTCAGCTTCAACCCGGTGTCCGACCACCACCAGTGGCTGTACGCCAACTGCCTGTCCCAGAGCCAGGCGCTGATGCTCGGCAAGACCCGCGCCGAGGCCGAGGCCGAACTGCGCGACAAGGGCCTGAGCGAAGAAGACGTGGCAAAACTGGCGCCGCACAAGGTGATCCCGGGCAACCGTCCGAGCAACACCCTGGTGGTTGAACGCATCAGCCCGCGTCGCCTTGGCGCACTGGTGGCGATGTACGAGCACAAAGTGTTCGTGCAAAGCGTCATCTGGGGCATCAACGCCTTTGACCAATGGGGCGTGGAGCTGGGCAAGGAGTTGGGCAAGGGTGTGTATAACCGCCTGACCGGCACCGAGGAAACCGTGGCCGAAGACCCTTCGACCCAAGGCCTGATCAACTACTTCCGCGGCCGGCACCGCGGCTGATGAGCGCCTCTCAAGGCCAACGTTCAGGTGGACGTTGGCCTTGAACCCGCCCGCCACAGGGTGCATCTTTGTCTCTTGTCGCAAAAAACAAGAATAAGGATCGCTCATGTTCGATATCAGCACGTTCCCCCACGCCGATGCCGTCCGCCGGGCTGCGCAACTCAGTCAAGAGGACTATCAGCGCCTCTATCGCGACTCCATCGAACAGCCCGACACCTTTTGGGCCGACCAAGCCAGGCGCTTTCTCGACTGGAGCAAACCCTGGCACACCGTTCATCGTTCAACGATCGCGACCGGCGACGCCCAATGGTTTGCCGGCGGCCAACTGAACGTCAGCTACAACTGCATCGACCGTCACCTGGCGCAACGCGCCGATCAACCGGCCTTCATCTGGGAGGGCGATGATCCGACACAATCTTGCACCATCACCTACCGCCAGCTGTACGAAAACGTCTGCCGCCTGGCCAACGTCCTGAAAAGTCGTGGCGTGAAGAAAGGTGACAGGGTGTGCATCTACATGCCCATGATCCCCGAAGCGGCCTACGCCATGCTGGCCTGCACGCGGATCGGCGCGGTGCACTCGGTGGTGTTCGGCGGTTTTTCACCCGATGCCTTGCGCGACCGTATCCTCGACGCCGACTGCCGCACGGTCATCACCGCCGACGAAGGCGTACGCGGCGGCAAGCCGGTGGCGCTTAAACAAAATGTCGACACCGCCCTGGCCAGTTGCCCCGGCGTGACCACCGTGCTGGTGGTTGAACGCAGCGGGGCCGCAGTGAACCGGGTGCAAGGTCGCGACGTGAGTTATCAACAGGCCCTGGTCGCCGCCAGCGCAGAGTGCCCGGCCGAGCCGATGGACGCCGAAGACCCGCTGTTCATCCTCTATACCTCCGGCAGCACCGGCAAACCCAAGGGCGTGTTGCACACCACCGGCGGTTACCTGCTGCAGGCGGCGATGACCTTCAAGTACGTGCTCGACTACCGCGACGGCGAGGTGTTCTGGTGCACCGCCGACGTCGGCTGGGTAACTGGCCACAGTTACATCGTGTACGGCCCGCTGGCCAACGGGGCCACCTCCCTGATATTTGAAGGCGTGCCCAGCTACCCCGACAGCGCGCGCTTCTGGCAGGTGATCGACAAGCACCAGGTCAATATTTTCTACACCGCGCCCACCGCCCTGCGCGCGTTGATGCGCGAGGGTAACGGCCCGCTGGAGAACACTTCGCGCAAAAGCCTGCGGCTGCTGGGCAGCGTCGGCGAGCCGATCAACCCGGAAGCCTGGGACTGGTACTTCAACTCGGTGGGTGAGCAGCGTTGCCCGATCGTCGACACCTGGTGGCAGACCGAAACCGGCGGCATCATGCTCAGCCCGCTGGTGAGTGCCCAGCGCATCAAGCCGGGGTGCGCCACCCAACCGATGTTTGGCGTGCAACCTGTGCTGCTGGACGAACACGGCAAAGAAATCAGCGGCGCTGGCAGCGGCGTGCTGGCCATCAAGGCCAGTTGGCCCGGGCAAATCCGCAGCGTGTACGGCGACCCGCAACGTATGGTCGACACCTATTTCAAACCCTACGCGGGCTACTATTTCACCGGCGATGGCGCGCGGCGCGATGAGGACGGCGACTACTGGATTACCGGGCGCATCGACGACGTGATCAACGTGTCCGGCCATCGCATTGGCACCGCCGAGGTGGAGAGCGCGCTGGTCCTGCACGATCAGGTCGCCGAGGCTGCCGTGGTGGGCTATCCCCATGACGTCAAGGGCCAGGGTATTTATGCGTTTGTCACGCCCATGAACGGGGTGGAGCCCAGCGACACGCTGAAAAATCACCTGCTGGCATTGGTCAGCAAAGAGATCGGCAGCTTCGCCAAGCCGGAGTTGATCCAGTGGGCCCCTGCCCTGCCAAAAACCCGCTCGGGCAAGATCATGCGGCGGATCCTGCGCAAAATCGCCTGCAACGAACTGGAAAGCCTGGGCGACACCTCGACACTGGCCGACCCCAGCGTAGTGGAGGGCCTGATTGACAAGCGCCTTAACCGATAACGCCCAGGCGGCCCATCGCAAGGTGGGCCGCCTGTAGCCCTTGCGTCATAACTGCTAAACTCCCGCGCCCCGATCAACCCGCACAGGCGCGCTCCATGTCGTCCTTGAATCAGGCGCTGCGCGCCGCCCTCGATAATCGCCAGGACCTGCTGGCCGAACTGCATGCCCAAGGCACCGATTGCTACCGGTTGTTTCACGGCAGCCAGGAAGGCGTCGGCGGGTTGACGATCGACCGCTATGGCCCGCAATTGTTGGTGCAGAGCTTTCATCAGGCGCTGGACACCGAGGCCCTGCTGGAACTGCACCTGATCGCCAACCAATTCCTGGGGCTGGAATTGCTGCTGGTCTACAACGACCGCTCGCAGGGCAACTCGCGCATCGACCGTGAAGACACGGTGTACCGCGCCGAGCCTGCGGCGCTGCAAGATCTGGTCGGGCATGAATGGGGCCTCAATTACCGCGTACGCGGCCGCCATCCGGGCCAGGACCCGCTGTTGTTCCTGGACCTGCGTAACACCCGGGGCTGGGTCAAAGAGCACAGCGCCGGTAAAAGTGTGCTGAACCTGTTCGCCTATACCTGCGGTGTAGGCCTGAGCGCGGCGGCTGGCGGCGCACGCGAGGTGTGCAACCTGGACTTTGCCGAGGGCAACCTGGCGGTGGGGCGTGAAAACGGCCTGCTCAACCCGCAATTACCCGCCATGCAATTTGTACAGTCCGATTATTTCCCGGCGATTCGCCAGTTGGCCGGGCTGCCGATTACCCAGCGTCGCGGGCAAAAACTGCCGAGCTATCCGCGCCTGGAACAGCGTCAATACGACCTGGTGCTGCTCGACCCACCCGCGTGGGCCAAAAGCGCGTTTGGCACCGTAGATCTGCTGCGCGACTATCAAAGCCTGCTCAAACCCGCGCTGCTGGCTACCGCCGACAACGGCGTGCTGATCTGCTGCAACAACCTGGCAAAAGTCGCCATGGAGGACTGGCGCGAGCAGGTGCTGCGTTGCGCAGAGAAGGCCGGGCGCCCGGTGCGTGACTGGCAAATCATGCAACCGGCCGCTGACTTTCCGTCCCAGGACCAACAGCCGCCGCTGAAAACGCTCATCTTGCAGCTGTAAGAATTTTCCCAAAGGGCCTTTCCTACAGGAAGAAAGGTCCCGTTCTTCGGAACCGTAAACCCGTGCCATACTCCAAGGCACTCCTGTTCCACATAGATGGCGTCACCCATGCCCAAAGGATTGATTCGCGCCGCTGGCGCCTTGTTGACTGCCCTTGCTCTGTACAGCGTGCTGGGGTTTCTGATTCTGCCTGGCATTGCCCTGCGCATCGCCAATCAACAACTGGCCCATTACGCGACGGTGCCTGCCCACCTGGAGCGCATCGAATTCAACCCGTTCAGCCTTGAACTGACCCTGTGGGGCCTGAAGATCGGCGAGCCGGGCAAGGAACACGTGGGGTTTGAACGCCTCTATGCCGACCTGCAGATTGACAGCCTGTGGACCCGCGCCCTGCACCTGGCCGATGTGCAACTGGACAAGCCAAAAACCGAGCTGCTGTTCGACAAATCCGGCCAGTTGAACCTCGCGCAGTTGTTCACGTTGCCGCCCAGCGAACCGACGCCTGCCGACCCCGACAGCAAACCCTTCCCGCTGCGCATCGACAGCATCACGCTGGCGGACGGTTATGTGCACTTCCAGGACCTGCGCCCCAGCGAGCCCATCGAGTTTCTCTACGACAAACTGGATTTGGAGCTGAAAAACCTCAGCACGCTGCCCGACGATCACGCCGACATGACCCTGGTGGCGGCCGGGCCCGAGGGCGGCCAGATCGACTGGAGCGGCAATTTCAGCCTGACGCCCCTCGCCTCCCAAGGCAAACTCAAGGTCACCGACGGCAAGATGAAACTCTGGTGGCCGTACGTACGCGATGCCCTGCCGCTGGTGCTTGAAGACGGGGTGCTCAACTTCAGCACCGACTACACGCTGAACCTGGCCAAAGAAACCGAACTGAACCTGACGAACGTTGCGGTGAGTGTGGCGCCGTTCGCCATCAAGGCCCCGGACGGTCGGCCCCTGGCACGGCTGGAGCGCCTGGAGGTCAGCGACACCAGCGTGGACCTGGCCAAGCAGCAAGTGATCGTCGGCCAGATCCGCAGCAACGCACTGCAAACCTGGGCCGCTCGCGAAGCGGACGGCCAACTGGACTGGCAGAAGCTGTTCGCCAGCCAGCCGGCCAAAGCCCCCCCACCGCCCGCGGAACCTGCGCCCACTGCGCCGGGCAAACCCTGGCAAGTCCTGCTCAAGGACGTGCAGTTGCGTAACTATCAGGTGCACCTGGCCGACCGCCAGGTACAGCCCGCCGTCGCGCTGGAACTGGGCCCGCTGAATGTCGACGTGCAAAATTTCGACAGCCTCAACGCAAGCCCTTTCACCCTCAAGGTCGATACAGGCCTGGGTAAACAAGGCAAGATCCAGGCAACCGGCCAAGTCAACCTGAACCCGGTCAGCGCCAAGCTTAAAGTGAACACGCAGGACATCGACCTGCGAGTCGCCCAGTCCTATATCAGCCCGTTCATCCGCCTGGAACTGCGCAGCGGCATGCTCGGCAGCAACCTGGACGTGAACCTCAAAAGCACCGAGCCCCTGGCCCTGCAGATCACGGGCCGGGCGCAGGTTGACCAGTTGCACACGCTGGACACCCTCAAGACGCGAGACTTCGTCAAATGGCAGCGGCTGGTGCTCGAAGGCGTGAACTATCAGCACGGTGACAGCCTGTCGATTGACAAGGTCAACCTGCTGCAGCCGTATGCGCGCCTCATGATCAACGATGATCGCACCACCAACATCGATGACCTTTTGATCCCGCAGCCCGCCGACAAAGGGCCCAAACCTGCAGCCAGCCAAGAAAAACCGCTGGGCATTCATGTGGGCCAGGTGGTGATCAACGATGGCTCGGCCAACTTTGCCGACTTCAGCCTGACGCCCAACTTCGCCACGGCCATTCAACAGCTCAATGGCCAGATCGGCACCATCGACAGTCGCCAGGCCAAACCGGCCAGCGTCGACATCAAGGGTAAGGTCGACCGTTACGCGCCGGTCACCATCAAAGGCAGCGTGAACCCCTTTGACCCGATGGCGGCACTGGATATCGCCACCAGCTTCAAGCGCGTCGAGCTGACGACCCTCACGCCGTATTCCGGCAAGTTTGCCGGGTTCCGTATCCGCAAGGGCCGCCTCAACCTGGACCTGCATTACGTGATCACCAAGGGCCAGTTGAAAGCCGAGAACAAGGTGGTGGTGGAGCAGTTGCAACTGGGTGAAAAAGTCGACAGCGCCGACGCGGTGGACTTGCCGATTCGACTGGCCATCGCACTGCTCAAGGACTCCGACGGGAAAATCTCCATCGAGCTGCCCGTGACCGGCGACCTGAACAACCCACAATTCAGCGTGATGCCGATTGTGTGGCAGACCTTGCGCAACCTCGTGGTGCGTGCGGCCACGGCGCCATTCAAGTTTATTGGTGGCTTGATCAGCGGCGGCCCTGAAGACCTGGGCAGTGTTTCTTTTGCCGCAGGGTCCAGTGAGCTGAGCAAAGACAACGAGTCGGCCCTCAACACCCTGGCCAAGGCACTCAAGGAGCGCCCTGCCCTGAGGCTGGAAATCGAGGGCACCGCAGCGGCCAGCAGTGATGGCCCGTTCCTCGCGGCGCAACGCCTGGAGCGTGAATACCAGTACAACTACTACAAGATCCTTCAGCGCCGCGGGGATAAAGTCCCGGCCCAGGCGTCGTTGCTGGTGGTGCCCGAGAAAGAAAAGGCGCCGCTGCTGGAAGGCATCTACCGCACCCGCCTGAAGCAACAGCCACCTGCCGACTGGAAAAACCTCGGCGACGACGAGCGCACCGCCAAACTCAAAGACGGCGTGATCGCATTCTGGAGCGCCAGCGACGTGCTGCTGCGCCAGCTTGGCCAGGACCGCGCCAGCGCCATCAAGGATTACCTGGTGGACAAAGGGCAGTTGCAGGATGAGCGGGTTTACTTCATTGATGCGCAACTGGGTGAAGCGCAAAAGGATGGTCGAGTGGTCACCCCGATGCACCTAGAAGCCGAATAACGAGTGGGAGCGGGCTTGCCCGCATCGGGCTCGCAGCGCGTCCCATCAGCTGCCCAAATAGAACAGGCCCCGACACAAGTGCCGGGGCCTGTAATGGCCACATCCGTGTGGCCGGTCGCATGAACCCGTGAGGTGCATTGAGCGGATTTCCTACTCGCTCGCCGCCGCCTTCGCCCAGTTCAGACGATTTCTTGCGCGTTACTCTGCTTTCAGGCCATCGGCCGAAACAGCTTTAACGCCTTTGATTTTCTTGGTGATGTTCACCGCGGTGGTTTTCTGCGCTTCGGTGATTGCGACGGTCGAAGACAGGGAAACAACACCTTTGTTGGTTTCGACTTTGATGTCGGTGCCAGGAATGCCTTTCTCGGTTACCAGGTCACTTTTCACTTTGGTGGTGATCCAGGTATCGGAGGTCGCTTCTTTGGCTTTAGTCACTTCACCGGCCGCTACAACCATAGGAGCCTGGGAAGTTTGAGCAAAGGCCACGTTGGCCATGGTCAGGGTCAGAGCGGTGGCAGTTGCAGCAGCGATAGCGAACTTCTTCATACGAGTAACTCCTGTTTTTTCGAAAGTCTGCAGCGTTTAAACGTTGAAGCTGCAGGGCTATCCTTACTATTGCAGGCGCTGTGCCAAGTTTTACACCACCGAAAAATCCCTAAAAAACAATGAGTTATGAAAAATTGCATTTTTTGAATTCGTGCAATTTGCATGAACACCGTCGTGCCTGCATGCAAGTTGCGGCTTTTGAACCTGGCTAACCGCCTGATTTCGCGCCACTTTCCAACGCCCATAGAGTAGGAGGCGGATTCACATCCGCCGTCCTCTCACACCACCGTACGTACG
>NZ_JBSVWN010000063.1:0-35390 GCF_054071325.1 Pseudomonas sp. SDO5215_S409
TATATGCACCTCTTACTCATGTTATGCCCGAACACAAAATTTCTGACACCCTCCATAAAACCCACTTTTTAAGCCATGCCACTACTCATCCTTGAGACGCCGCTCCCAAACGTCGCCAAATTCTTTACGTGTTGCCCGCAATAGCGACCGATGACAGGGTGAGAGGTATTCAAGCGGCGCTATGGACTACCAACGTGGAGCGTCTGGATACTCCCACGCATGCCACCCCGGCAATGGTCGCGCTTCAAGCGCAAGGAAAAATAATTGGAAAAGCAGTCACCATCGTTAATGGTGGTCTGTAGCGGTTGCAGGCGCGAACCTGAACCCCCGTTGTCATCCCAAAAAGTTTCATGATCCCCCCTGCTGCATAGGCCTACGATCACTCATCAGCCCCCATCGCACAGGGAACAAAAATGCTCTCCACCCTCGCCAAAGCTTCCATCATCGCCGGTACGCTGCTGCTGGCGGCCTGCTCGGGCCTGAACACCAGCAGTTGCTTCTCGGCAGACTGTCAGTCTTACGACAACCACTCCGGTAATGCCGCCAAGCTGAACTTCGGCGGCAGTGCCATCGGCAGCAGCTTCAGCCAATACAGCGAAGGGCTGCTGCACGACGACTGATGCGCGGTGGTGTTACACCGCAGCAGGGCCGGCACCCAGTACCAGGCGCAGCCCCAGCGCGCCCATCACGGCGCCGGCCGTGCGGTCGAACCAGTGCTTGGAGCGCAGATAAACGGCGCGGGGCTTGTCGGATGAAAACGCCAGGGCCACAACGGTGTACCAGCCTGCCTCAATCGCAAAGATGGACGGCAGCAGCACGGCAAATGTCCAGGCGGGCGGGTTGGCGGGCAGGAAGGCGGCGAAGATGCTGCCGTACACAATGGCCGCCTTGGGGTTGCTCAATTGTGTGACGGCGGCGATGGAAAAGGAGCGGCGCACGCTCAAGGGGCGGCCATCGGCGGTGGTGGGCACCACGATCGGGCTTTTGGCCGAGCGCCACAGTTGTACGGCAAGCCATATGAGGTAGAGCCCGCCCATTATTTTCAGCACGACGTACAGCCATTGGGCCTGGGCCAGCAGGGTTTGCAGGCCGAACAGGCCAAGCCCGCCGTACACCACGCCACCCACGCCCATACCCAGGGCGGCGGCGAGTGCGTCGCGGCGGGACAGGGCGATGGCGGTACGGGTCACGAAGACAAAGCTTGGGCCGGGGCTGGCCGCGCCCACGGCGATGGAACCGAGAATACTTAAGAGCGGGAGGGTAATGTCCATAGGGGCCTTCTCTGGCTGATGGGGAACAGGGTTCCACACCATAACGATTGAAGGGCCAGGTTTATTCCCGCCCGTTTGCAGGGTGGGTGGCCGTCAATGGCCGCCCGGCATCCGCCGCGCCACCAGGTAAACCCCCAACCCCACCAGCGCGGTGGCCGCACCGATGTAGCCGGTGCTCGTCCAGCCCAGGCCTGCGGTGATCGCCATACCGCCAAACCAGGGCCCCAGTGCGTTGGCCAGGTTGAAGGCCGCATGGTTGGACGCGGCTGCAAGGCTGGGCGCCTCATGGGCGATATCCATCAGGCGGATCTGCAACGGCGCGGCCATGGACACCATGGTGCCGACCAGGCCGATGCCCAGCAGCACGCCCCACAAGGAGCCTGCGGCAAACGGGAAGAACACCAGCACCGCCATCGACCACAGCAGGATCAGGCCCACCGAGCGAAATTGCAGGCGGTCGAACAGTTTGCCACCCGCGATATTGCCGATAATCCCGCCTACGCCAAAGGCGGCCAGGCCAAAGGGAATCCATTGTGGCGTGACGTGGGTCACTTCCAGCATGGTAGGGGCCAGGTAGCTGAACACGCAGAACATTCCGGCGAAGCCGATGGCACTGATGGCCAATGCCATCCACACCTGCGGTTTGCTGAACGCATGCAGCTCCTTGCGCGGGTCGCTGCGGGGTTCGTCATGGCGGTTCGGGACAAAACGCCAGACCAGCGCGATGGTGCACAGGGCGATCAGGCTCACTAGTGCAAACGCCGAGCGCCAGCCCAGATGCTGGCCCAGAAACGTCGCAATCGGATTGCCCAGCAGCATGGCCAGGGTCAGCCCCATCATGACCCGCGCGACGGCCCCGGCACGTTTGTCCGAGGGCACCATGCTGGAGGCCACCACCGCGGCAATCCCGAAGTAGGCACCGTGCGGCAGGCCGCTGATAAAGCGAAACGCTACTAGGCTGCCAAATGTGGGGGTGAAGGCGGTGGCCAGGTTGCCCAGCGCGTACAGCCCCATCAGCAACATAAGCATGTGTTTGCGCAGCAATTTGGCACCGAGGATCGCCAGCAGCGGGGCGCCTACCATCACGCCCAGGGCGTACGCGCTGATCGCATGGCCGACTTGCGGTTCACTCAAATGAAGGTTGCCGGCGATGTCGGGCATCAGGCCCATGATGGCGAATTCGCCGGTGCCGATCGCAAAGCTGCCGACGGCCATGGCGGCCTCCATTACAGCGGCGTTGCGGGCGGGCAGGACAAGCCCGGGGTTTTGCTGGATAGACATGGATCGCTCTGTTCTCGGGCTGGGGCACAGGAAAAGTGGCGATGCTATACACGCTGCGATGCAGGCGTCCAGAACCGACTGCTGTGAGGCGAGCGCGATAGCATCCCGGCACCTCGAAAATGGGCCGATGAGTGGCGCCGATTGACTGACAAGTCCAGAACAGACGCCTCATCCTCGCCGAGCGTGATATTCTGCGCCCCATCTTGGTCTACCCTTTCTTCCCGTGCGTGCATCCGAACACGCGCGATAGGAATGATGTCGCCGAGGTAGCTGAAGCCAATAATGATAAGAAGTCAGCGCAGAGGGACATAAAACTGAGGTCGACACGTCGGCCTTGCGTGCCCACCCTGCGGTCCTTGGGGATGGCGGGGCGGATGGCGTTCTATCATAGGTGCTACAGATGTTTAAAAAAGTAAACACGGCCTTGCTGGGGCTGGCGTTGTCGATGGGGATCACTTCCATCCAGGCGCAAGAAGCAAAGAAAGTCGATGTTCTGCTGATTGGCGGCGGCATCATGAGTGCGACCCTGGGTGTGTGGCTCAACGAGTTGCAACCCGACTGGTCGATGGAGATGGTCGAGCGCCTGGACGGCGTCGCCGAAGAAAGCTCCAACGGCTGGAACAACGCCGGCACCGGCCACTCGGCCCTGGCCGAACTGAACTACACCCCGGAAGACAAGAACGGCAACGTTGAGATCCCCAAAGCGGTCGAGATCAACGAAGCGTTCCAGATCTCCCGCCAGTTCTGGTCGTGGCAGGTACAGCAGGGCGTGTTGAAGAACCCGCGCTCGTTCATCAACTCCACACCGCACATGAGCTTTGTGTGGGGCGATGACAACATCAAGTTCCTCAAGAAGCGTTATGAAGCGCTGAAGGCGAGCCCGCTGTTCGCTGGCATGCAGTACTCCGAAGACCCGGACCAGATCAAGAAATGGGTTCCGCTGATGATGGAAGGGCGTGATCCCAACCAGAAAATCGCGGCCACCTGGACCCCGATCGGCACTGACGTGAACTTTGGCGAAATCACTCGCCAGTTCGTCGCTCACCTGCAAGCCACGCCGAAGTTCGACCTGAAACTGTCGAGCGAAGTGCAGGACATCACCAAGAACGCCGACGGCACCTGGCGCGTCAGCTACAAAAACCTGAAAGACGGCAGCAAGACTGAAACCGACGCCAAGTTCGTGTTCATTGGCGCCGGCGGCGGTGCCCTGCACCTGCTGCAGAAGTCCGGCATCCCGGAAGCGCGTGAATACGCAGGCTTCCCGGTGGGCGGTTCGTTCCTGGTGACCGATAACCCGGCCGTTGCCGAGCAGCACTTGGCCAAGGCCTACGGCAAGGCCTCGGTTGGCGCGCCGCCGATGTCGGTTCCGCACCTGGACACCCGCGTGCTGGACGGCAAGCGCGTGATCCTGTTTGGCCCATTCGCGACCTTCTCGACCAAGTTCCTGAAAGAAGGCTCCTACCTGGACCTGCTGACCAGCACCACCACCCACAACATCTGGCCAATGACTAAAGTCGGTATTCGTGAATACCCGCTGGTCGAGTACCTCGCTGGCCAACTGATGCTGTCGGATGATGACCGCTTCAAGGCGCTGCAAGAGTACTTCCCGAAAGCCAAGAAAGAAGACTGGCGCCTGTGGCAAGCGGGCCAGCGCGTGCAGATCATCAAGCGTGACGAAGAGCAGGGCGGCGTGTTGCGCCTGGGCACCGAAGTGGTCAGCTCCGCTGATGGCACCATCGCTGGCTTGCTGGGCGCATCGCCAGGCGCGTCTACCGCTGCGCCGATCATGCTGACCGTGCTGCAAAAAGTGTTCAAGGATCAAGTGGCTTCCCCTGCCTGGCAAGAAAAGCTGCACCAGATCGTACCGAGCTACGGCACCAAGCTGAACGATAGCCCGGAGGCAGTGGCCAAGGAATGGGCCTACACCGCCAACATTCTGCAACTGACGCCTCCACCTGCGATTCCACAGTTGGCCGCTCCTGCCGCGACCGAGGCTGCAAAGCCTGCGGCCGAGCCGAGCAAGCCTGCGTCGGACCTCGCACTGTAAGACACCGGTGAAGTCCTGATTCAGGACTGGCCCGATGCAAAAAGCCCGCTGAACCGGTGACGGTCAGCGGGCTTTTTGTTGGCGCCGTTCAATCCAGATAAGGCTGAATGTCCACGGCATCGATCAAGGCTTCGGGCAGGTAGCGCTGCGCGTATTGCAGGTAGATGCCTGAGCGCAGGAACAGGTTGAAGATATCGGGATCGATGTGCTGGTCCTTTTTCATGAAGCCCATGATCTTGATCGCTTCAGACAGTTTTTTGCCTTTCTTGTAGGGGCGGTCGACGGCGGTCAGTGCCTCGAAAATATCGGCGATGCCCATCATGCGCGCGGGCCAGCTCATCTGGTCACGGCTGAGGCGTTTCGGATAGCCGGTGCCGTCCATTTTTTCATGGTGGCCGCCCGCTATTTCCGGCACCTGGTGAAGGTGGCGTGGAAACGGGAGTTTCTCCAGCATGTTGATGGTCTGGATGATGTGCTCATTGATCTTGTAGCGCTCCTCTTCGGTCAGCGTGCCGCGGCCAATACAGAGGTTGTAAAGCTCGCCGCGGTTGTAGAGGTGTTCGGGGACATTGACTTTAAAACCATGGGGGTTGTCGTCACTCAGTGTGTCGCGGCTGCTGCGCGCAAACAGGTGGTCGGGACGGTCTGCCAACAACGGCTCCATCACCGGCAACGGCGCTTCGGGCGTGAGCTGTTTGCGGGCGCTTTCTTCGTGGGAGATGCCCAGCCGGTCCGACAGCGTGCGGCGCCAGGTGTGGCGAGCCAGTGCCTGCATGCGCTCAACATGCTCCGGCGCCATGAACTCGGCGCCTATATTGCATTGGGCGACAAAGGCGAAATCGTCATCCAGTTGCGCGAGCGATTCGGCCAGTTTGGCTTGCAGCGGTTGGGCCGAACCGCCAGCGGCCATCCCTTTCCAGTAATCGAGTTCGGCGTCGCGCTTGAGCACCTCAAAGCGCATGCGCACCTCGTGAATCCGGTCGTACAGGGTTTCAAGTTTGGTGGCCTTGTCGACGACGTATTCAGGTGTGGTGACTTTGCCGCAGTCGTGCAGCCAAGCGGCAATATGCAGGGCCTCCCATTGCTCTTCGTTGAGGGCAAAGTCTTTGAAGGGGCCGTCTGTTTCCGCACAGGCGGCCTGCGCGAGCATTTTGGTCAGTTCCGGCACGCGCTGGCAGTGGCCGCCGGTGTAAGGGCTCTTGGCATCAATGGCGCCGGCAATCAGCTGGATGAACGATTCCAGCAGCACCTTTTGTTCATCGATCAAACGCTGGGTGTTGAGGGCGATAGCCGCGGTGCTCGACAACGCCTCGGCAAAGGCCATCAGCGACGGTGACAGCGGGCGGTCGTTTTCATCCACGAGCAACACCAATGCCCCCAATAACGCGCCGCTGCGATCCTTCAGGGGCAGTACCCACAGGGTCAGGGCAGTATGCACATCGTTCAGGAAGCCAAAGTGACTCTGCAGCACATGAGCAGGCACCACTTGCGGTTTTGAAAGGCTGCCGTCAAGGGCCTGGACCAGCGGGTGGCGGGGGTTGTCGGCCAGTTCAATCGTGGCGTCGGTGGGGTGCTCTTGCAGTGCGTTGCCCCATCGCACACGTGCCAGTTGCAGGCGGCTCACCTCGGCGTCTGCCAGATAGATCATGCCGCCCCGGGCGGCGGTGGTTTCCTGCATTTCAATCAGCAAACGTGCCAGCAGGCTCTGGAAGTTGGTTTCGCTGCACAGCACGTTCGACAGATCCAGAAAGTGCTGGATGGTCAGCTTCATGCTGCCCATGGCATGCGCAAGGTCGATGACTTCGGCAATGTTGGACGCCACTGGCGGCGAGGGCTCGAAATTGAAGTGCTCTATCTTGCGCGCCTCGCGCGTCAGCGCCGCCAGCGGCTTTGAGGCCGCGCGGGACATGGCCAGGGCCGCCAAAATGCCCAATCCCAGAAACGCCAGGGAGATCAACAGGCCGCGGTTACGCGTGGCAATCGCGTCGGCCATCAGCTCCCGATACGGGGTTGTCATCCACAACGTAAGGTGGCTAGGGCCTGCCAACGGCAGGTCAACACGCATTCCCTGCCATTCGCCATCAGCGGTATTCAGGGTCAGATGGTCACTGTGTTGTGAGGCCTGGGCGGCCACGAATTGTTGGGTCACGGGCAAGCGCAATTCATCCAGGTGCGCCAGGCGGACCTTGCCATTGCCGGTGTCGATCATTTGGGTGCCCCTTTCGGAGCTGATCACTTCGTTATTCTGGTTAAGGATGGTCAGGTGCGAGCTGGGCGTAATTTTGGTAGACCGCAGCAGTTGGTCGATCGAACGCAGGCTGATGTCCACGCCAGCGACCCCGCCACCGTTTTGCGTGGTCCGGGCAAATGTGACCCCGACTTCCTGGTTTTCAAAAAAGGGGTAAGGCGCGGTGATGAACACGTTTTGCTGGGCGTTTGCCCCCGTGTACCAGGCGCGTGTACGCGGATCGTACTGATAGTCCGGTTGGGCGCGGCGTTCTAAAACCGACAGGTCGGACGCCAGGTACAGGTACTCGCCAGTGGTTTTACCGTTGCGTACTTCGACGTTCTGGGCGATCCACTGGGTGCCTGTCGGTGGGGAAAACCGCGCGTCGAGCGTCGGGTTTTCATGCCCGCGCAGCAGCATGAAAAAGTCGCCGTTGCTGTAGCCCATGTAGACGTTGGTGATCGCCGGTTGGCTCGTCAACAGCGTGACCAGAAACGGCACGTTGCTCAGGCGCTCCTCCAGGGTGGTGGCAAGTATCAAGCGCTGTTGCGATAGCAGGCTGGTACTGAGTTCGGCTGGGCGATACAGGCCCTCCAGCTCTTTGAGCGTCAGTTGGCCTGCAACGTCAAAGCGCAAGCGCGCCTCATCCGCCATGAGTCGTTTGGTTTGCAGGTACTGATAACTGAAGTTGATCAGTGCAAACAAGGTGAGTAACCCGACAAACAGGTAGGAGATGTGTACGTAGAGCGGGACGCGACGAGATGGCATAGGGGAACAACCCTTCCAATGGATCGTCGTCTCACTATAGGTCGTATTCGCCGGGTAACCAGTGCAGCGCGCGGGCGGCGCAACGGTCAGTTTTTCTTTACACACAGCCCGTGTGCGGGTTCAGCAACCTGACAGTCGGCACCTGTTAAAACTTCTCTGGAGCCAAGCAGGAGCGCGGCTGAGGCAAGGGGGCATTTTTTCTGGTGTATGCGTTGGGCGGTGACGCCCGAGGACTTCAATATGATGTTGCTACGTTATGCGGCATTGACGGCAATGGTCGTCGCAGCGTCCGGCTGTGTAGAAGAGCGCGTCGTGCATGACCGCCGACCAGTGCAGCGCGAGACGGTAGAGATCGTCGCGCCGCAGCCACCGCCTGTGCAAGTGATCGAGGTTGAACCTGAAGTGCGTGTGGGCTACGTGTGGTCGCGGGGTTATTGGCGTTGGGACGGTGGGCGCTACGTGGCCGTTCATGGTCATTGGGAAGCCGAACGCCCCGGCTATCGTTATGTGCACCCGCATTGGGTGCAACGCGGTGACGGGTATCACTGGCAGGGCGGTGGCTGGGTTCGTTGACCTTCGGGCCTAACTCGGCTTCTTGGTGCCCAGAAGCCGAACTTCCCTGAGCAGTGCGGCCCCCAATTGTTGGGTGCCCAGTTCCTTGTAGCCCACGGCCTTGATATCGCCGTTCTCTTCTGCCTGGATGATGATCACGGGCGTTTCTTTGCCGCTCGTCTCATCGATGTGCAGGGCATATTGGGGAATCTGCAGGGCTATCGGCGTGCCTGCTGCCTGGCCTTTGACGTTGATCAAAAACGCCGCGCAGCCGCTGTCGAGGTCTGCGTTGGTGGCAGAGCGACCGCTGATGAAACAGGTGGTGGGCAGGTCGGGCCACGCGATGGCATCGGCCAGTGCCAGGGGCGGCGTCACTAATAGGGCGGTGAGAAGAAGGGTGCGCACGTTGGCGTGTCTCTAGGCAAGGCAGGTAGCACCGGTTTTTACCAAACGGCCAAAGGCGCCGCAACGCTGCGGTTCAGGTCAAGTGCTGCATACCCGCGCTCTTGGCCGCGTTGATATCAAACGTGGCGGTATAGTCGCACCCGGCGGCATGGGCACTGCGTTCGATCAGGCAATCGGCAAAGTCGGCCTTGGCGCTGGTGAATTTTCGCAGGGTTTTCCAGATGAGTTCAGCATGTTCGAGGGTCAGTTCCCGAGTGCGCAACAGTGTTTCCAGCACGATGACCACCTCGCTCTTGGTGGACGAGTAACAGCTTTGTAGCACCCAGACCAACTCGACAACCGACACCAGGCTGACAAAGCCGGGTGAGGTGGTGGTAAGCGACTCGATCAGTTCGCACGCTTTTGCCGATTGAGCGGGATCGTCTTGAGTGACATATCGCACCAGCACGTTGGTATCGAGCCCGATCATCCGGCCTTTGCCCCGTGTGCGGCGATGGCCAGGTTCATCTCTTCGATGCTCACGGCCCTGGCCGGTTTACGGATCAGGCCCTTGAGGTCGCGCACGCTTTTGCTGGCAGCAATGATGGCGAACTTGCCATCTTCCATTTCGACAAATTCGACCCGGTCGCCGGTGTCCAGCCCTAAGGCGGCCCGGACTTGAACCGGAATCGTGATCTGTCCTTTCGAGGTAAGGGTTGCAGTCGCCATGTTGAGAATCCCTTTCATAATCTGCCTTACATTAGAGTAAGGCGTCAGGGAGGGCAATATCCATTGGTCCATAGGTCGCTCATTGGGTGTCGGTGGTGGAATCTGTAAAAACGATAGCCTGATTCTTTGCGCCGACAGGGCAATCGCCCGCCCAATGAGATACAACGTGTGACCGCCCCGGGTTACTGCACCACGCGATAGCACGGCACATACGCTGCGCCGCCCGGCAGCTTCATGCGGTGCTGCTCCACGAACGCCTTCAGCAGCTCATCCAGTGGTTTCATGATCGTCGGGTCGCCATGAATCTCGTATGGCCCGTTTTGCTCGATCAAGCGGATGCCCTTGTCCTTGACGTTGCCCGCCACGATCCCCGAGAACGCCCGGCGCAGGTTGGCCGCCAGTTCATGGGGGGGCAGGGCGTGGCTCAGTTGCAGGCTGGCCATGTTGGCGTGGGTGGGATCGAAGGGGCGCTGGAAGCCTTCGTCGATTTTCAGCAGCCAGTTGAAGTGAAACGCGTCGTTGCGCTCGCGACGGAACTGTTTCACGGCCTTGAGGCCTGCGGTCATCTGACGGGCCACTTCGGCCGGGTCGTCGATGATGATCTGGTAGTGGGCCTGGGCCGCTTCGCCCAGGGTGGCGCCGACGAAGGCGTGCAGTTGTTGCAGGTACGGCGCCGCCTGTTTTGGCCCGGTGAGCACGACCGGGAAGGGAACGTCGCGGTTGTCCGGGTGCATCAGGATGCCCAGCAGGTACAGGAACTCTTCTGCCGTGCCGGCCCCGCCCGGGAAGATGATGATGCCGTGGCCCACGCGCACGAAGGCTTCCAGGCGTTTTTCGATGTCCGGCAAGATCACCAGTTCATTGACGATCGGGTTCGGCGCCTCGGCGGCGATGATGCCCGGCTCGGTCAGGCCCAGGTAGCGCCCGCCGGTAATGCGTTGTTTGGCGTGGGAAATGGTCGCGCCTTTCATCGGACCTTTCATCACACCAGGCCCGCAGCCGGTGCACACGTCCAGGCTGCGCAAGCCCAGTTCGTGGCCGACTTTCTTGGTGTATTTGTATTCTTCGGTATTGATCGAGTGCCCGCCCCAGCACACCACGATCTTTGGCTCGACGCCCGGGCGCAGCGTGCGGGCGTTGCGCAGCAGGTGGAACACGTAGTCGGTGATGCCCTGGGAGTTACTCAGGTCGATGCGCTGGCTGTCCAGCTCGTTCTCGGTGTAGACGATGTCACGCAGGGCGCTGAACAGCATTTCCCGGGTGCTGGCTATCATTTCGCCATCAACGAACGCGTCCGCCGGGGCGTTCAACAGTTCCAGGCGCACGCCGCGATCCTGCTGGTGGATGCGCACTTCAAAGTCTTTGTAGGCGTCGAGGATGGTCTTGGCGTTGTCGATGTGCGCGCCGGTGTTGAGGATGGCCAGGGCACATTGACGAAAGAGGGTGTAGACACTGCCGGTGCCGGCTTCGCTCAGTTGCTGGACTTCACGTTGAGACAGCGTTTCGAGGCTGCCTTTAGGGCTTACGGACGCATTGATGACAGGACGTTGAGGCATTCTGATTCCCTGAAAGCGCTGCCACTGGCCGTTGGCGGCCAATGGCAGGAAGATGGTGAGCGCCGGTTAGGTCGCCGTGCTTCGGCATTTTCCCCGGCCCTCAAGCCAGGCGCAAACGCCGCGCGCATCATCATGCCGCAGAACTTACTGAATCAGCTTCCAGTTTTTGTAGAAAAAACGTCGCAAGGTGAAGACCGCTCCTGCAAAGCCCGCAATCAGGCCGTTGAGCAGGAACGGCAGCAATGATGGCCTGACGATGTCGATAAACAGGCAGTAGCGCTTGGCGTCGTTCTTGTTGAAGGACGCATGCATCAGGGTGTCATCGAAAATAAACAGCGGGTCATCGTGCCAGTAGTGCTTGTGCTTGCCCACCTGGATATAGACGCCTTCGTGGTGTGGCGCCGGGGCCATGTTGTACAGCACACGGAACATCAGGCGCAGCGGGCCGAAGTGGAACGACGTCGAGCGGTTCTCGTTGAATACCGACACGCCGATGGTTTTCACGTAGGGCAGTTTTTTGCGCAGGTCAGGGATGTCCAGCGTGGTTTCGATCGGGCGACCGTACCACTGGAAAAACAGCATGCCGCGCTTTTTCTCGGCCATGCGTGCGTCCAGGTACTGGATGATTTCATCCTTGTGGGCCATCGCGTCGTCGATCACCTGTTGCAGGTCTTCGCGCCAGGCCGGCGGCAAGTCGGGCATCTTATAAATGTGGCGATTGCGGCTGCTCAGCAAGTCGAAAAACGTGTTGAACGGTGCCAGTAGCCAAGTATTGCGACCGTTGCCGACGAAGTATTTCTTGATGGTGTCGCGGTCGTACAAGCCATTACGCAGGAAATCGTAAAGGCCGCAAAACACCACCAGCAGCAGAAACACCAGGGTAGTCAGAGGAAAGCAGTAGATGAACAGCAGGACGCCCAAGGCCCATGCGACCGACACCAGCTTTTTACGGATGACACTTTTACTCATGAAACTCGGCTCCGGACGCGAAACATAACGAAACAATCACGTCATGATAGGGTGTTATGGCGCAAATGGGCGGTTTTAGTCGTGCGAAATTGTGAAAGGCCCATACATTTTCTTACGTTTTCACCCTCCCGGCCCTGTGAATTCAAGGGCACCCAGTGCCCGTTGAATTGCATTTTGTGAACAGAAGAATTGCGACTATCGTGACGCATCGGTTTTCCGGGCGTCATAGATCCGAACGATTGACGCCGTAGTGGCCACCATTGGCCTTCGGCACCTTGGAAGAGGCAGACATTTTATGATCATCAAACCGCGGGTCCGTGGCTTTATCTGTGTGACCGCACACCCTGTTGGCTGCGAAGCGAACGTTAAAGAGCAGATCAACTACGTGACCGAACACGGCGCCATCGACGGCGGCCCGAAAAACGTGCTGGTCCTCGGTGCCTCGACCGGCTACGGCCTGGCGGCGCGTATCAGCGCTGCATTCGGCTCCGGTGCTGCGACCCTGGGCGTGTTTTTTGAAAAAGAAGGCGAAGAAGGCAAACTCAGCTCTGCTGGTTGGTACAACAGCGCTGCCTTCCACACACTGGCCCATGAAAAGGGCTTGTACGCCAAGAGCATCAACGGCGATGCGTTCTCTGACGAGATCAAGCGCCTGACCATCCAAACCATTAAGCAAGACCTGGGCAAAATCGACTTGGTTGTGTACAGCCTGGCCGCGCCACGTCGTACCGACCCGCAAGGCGTGGTGCACAATTCCACCCTCAAGCCGATCGGCAAGGCTGTGAGCCTGCGCGGCATCAACACCGACAAGGGTGTTGTGGTGGATACCACGCTTGAGCCTGCCACCCAGGAAGAAATCGACGGCACCGTCAAAGTGATGGGCGGCGAAGACTGGCAGCTGTGGATCGACGCCCTGCGTGACGCCGACGTGCTGGCCGAAGGCGCCAAGACCACCGCGTTCACCTACCTGGGCGAAAAACTGACCCAGGACATCTACTGGAACGGCTCCATTGGTGAAGCCAAGAAAGACCTCGACAAAAAAGTGTTGACCCTGCGCGACAACCTCGCGGCCCTCAAGGGTGACGCCCGTGTGTCGGTGCTCAAGGCCGTGGTGACCCAGGCCAGCTCGGCCATCCCGATCATGCCGCTATACCTGTCGTTGCTGTTCAAGGTGATGAAAGAGCAGGGCACCCACGAAGGTTGCATCGAACAAGTCTACGGCCTGTTCAAAGACAGCCTGTACGGCGAGCAGCCCAAGCTCGACGCCGATGGCCGCCTGCGTGCCGACCTGAAAGAGCTTGAGCCAAAAGTCCAGGACGCCGTGGCGGCGCTGTGGGACCAGGTGACCGACGACAACCTTGACGAAACCACGGATTTTGCAGGCTACAAGTCTGAGTTCCTGCGCTTGTTCGGTTTCGAGATCGCCGGTGTCGACTACGACGCCGACGTCAATCCGACCGTGAAGATCGAAGGCCTGGTTCAGGCGTAAGCGGTTCGCGTGTCAGACAGCGGCCCTTCGGGGCCGCTTTTTTTGGCCTGAATAAATCATTTCAGCACGCGCCTGCGCATGCTGGCCTGGCGGGGCGTGCACGTCTAACGGGCCCACTGTTCCATCACAAAGTCTACAAAGGCGCGCAACTTCGGCAGCCTGTAACGATCCTGGGCATACAGCAGGTGCATCGGCCGAAAAGGCGGCTGATAGCCGGGCAGCAGCGCGACCAACGTGCCTGCTTGCAGGTCGTCGCCGACCAGCGCCTCGGGCAGCATGACAATGCCCATGCCGGCGCGCGCCGCGCGGTGCAGGGCTTGGGAGCTGTTGACGGTCATCGGGCCGGACACGGCCACCTCGACCTCGCCCTCGGGGCCGCTCAGGCGCCAGAGTTTGTCGGCATGGCGCCAATCGTCAGAGGAGGGGTAGGCGAAGGCCAGGCAGTCATGGTGCTGCAAGTCTGCCGGAACCTGCGGCGTTCCCCGGCGCGCCAGGTAGGCGGGCGCGGCGCACAGGGTCATGGTGTAGTCCTGCAACGGCCGGGCGATGAGGCTGGTGGGCAGTGACTCGCCCAGGCGTATCGCCACGTCGAAGCCGCTGTCGATCAGGTCCATCGATTGGTTGCTCAGCACCACGTACAGCTGGATCTCGGGGTAGCGCCGGGAAAACTCGCTGAGCGCCGGGGCCAGGCGCTCGGCGCCAAATGCCGGTGGCGCGGTGATACGCAGCAGGCCCTTGGGCACGTCGCTGTTGGCCTGTGCGGCCAGTTGCTCCGAATACGTCACCAGGCCGAGCACTTCCAGGCAGCGCTGGTAATAAATGCTGCCGAATTCGGTGAGGCTCTGCTTGCGGGTGGTGCGCTTGAGCAGGCTGACGCCCAGGCGTTCCTCCAGGGCGCGCAGATGGTTGCCCACCATGGTGGTGGATATCCCGCAAGCCTGGGCCGCGGCGGTCAGGCTGCCGGTTTCCACCACCTTTACGTACACCGTCATTGCCTGGAATAAGTCCATTATCAACCCGTGATTTAAAGTCATTGCACCTTTGCACAGTTTATCCAGCTCAGGTGGCTAACGATACTGGCGACTCACACCGATTCGCCGGAGCCCAATGCCATGACCGCCGCCTGCCTGATGCCCACCTATCAACCCATGCCACTCACTTTCGTACGCGGTCTGGGCACACGCCTGTGGGACCCGCAGGGCCGCGAATACCTGGATGCCGTGGCAGGCGTGGCCGTGACCAATGTCGGGCATTCGCACCCGCAGTTGGTGGCTGCCCTCCGTGATCAGGCCGGCTTGCTGCTGCACACGTCCAACCTCTACGGTATTGACTGGCAGCAGCGCCTGGCGCAGCGGTTGAGCCAGCTCAGTGGCCTGGACCGGGCGTTTTTCAACAACTCCGGCGCCGAGGCCAATGAAACCGCGCTGAAACTCGCCCGGCTGCACGGGTGGAAAAAAGGCATTGAGCAGCCGCTGGTCGTGGTGATGGAAAACGCCTTCCACGGGCGCACCCTGGGCACCCTGGCCGCCAGTGACGGGCCGGCGGTGCGCCTGGGGTTCCAGACGCTGCCGGGGGGCTTCATTAAAGTGCCCTTTGGCGATGTGCGGGCGCTGCAGGCCCTGACTCAAACCCATGGCGAGCGGATTGCGGCGGTGTTGCTGGAGCCGATCCAGGGCGAGAGCGGCGTGCACCTCGCGCCGCCCGGCTACCTTGCGGCGGTGCGCCAACACTGCACTGCCCATGGCTGGCTGATGATGCTCGACGAGATCCAGACCGGTATCGGTCGCACCGGCCGCTGGTTTGCGTTCCAGCATGAGGGCGTGGTGCCCGACGTCATCACCTTGGCCAAGGCCCTGGGCAATGGCGTGCCGATCGGCGCGTGCCTGGCGAAATCCAGCGTGGCGCACCTGTTTACGCCCGGTAGCCACGGCAGCACCTTTGGTGGCAACCCGCTGGCTTGCCGCGCGGCGTGTACGGTGCTCGATATCGTGGAGGCCCAAGGGTTGCTGGCGAACGCCGCGCACCAAGGTGAGCGGCTGATCTCGCGGCTGCGTACGGAGCTTGCGCACAGGTCGCAAGTGCTGGCGATTCGCGGGCAAGGCTTGATGGTGGGCATCGAACTGGCTGAGCCCCAGCGCGAGCTAATGCAACGTGCCGCGCTGGAGCATGGGCTGTTGATCAACGTGACCCGGGGCAAGGTGATTCGCTTGTTGCCGCCGCTGACGATAGAGGCCCGGGAAATCGAGATGATCGTGCGGGCCTTGTCCCGTTTGCTGGCGTAGCGGCGGTTAAAGGGCGGGGCCGTTGAGCCATTCCTGATTGAGCGTGGCGGTGTCCCCCAGGTAATCCAGCAGCCAGCTCATGGCCGGAGACACCTTGTTCTGGGCCCACGCCACGCAGGAAGGGCTGGCGGGGAAGGGCCGGGACAAGCGCAGCGCCACCAGCTCGCCCTGTTCGATCAACGGTTGTACCAGGTGCGCCGGTGCCATGCCGACGCACAGCCCGTCCCGCAGGCAGTCGAGGGCCGATGCCCAGTTGGGCACCACCAGCCGACGCTGGTTGTCCAGGGTCCAGGTATCGCGCTTGGGCAGGTTGCGCGATGTGTCGGTCATGCACAGGGAGGCGAAAGGGCGCAGTTGGTCGTCGTTGATCAGGCCTTCTGCCTGCGCCAGGGGATGGTGGCGGCTGACCACGCCCAGCCAGTTCAATAAACCCATGTCGCGAAAGGTGAAGTGACTGGCCACCGGCACCGCGCTGGTGGCGCCGATCACAATGTCGGTGCGCTCATCGGCCAGGGCATCCCACACGCCGTTGTACACCTCGTATTCCAGCAGCAATTCCACGTGCGGGAACTGGCGATAGAAATCCAGTACCAGTCGCCGACAGCGCTGCTGTTTGACGATGGAGTCCACCGCCACCTTCAACTGGCCGCTCCAGCCATTGGCCACTTGTTGGCACAGCCGACGGGTGCCGAGCATCTTTTTCATCACGCCGCGGGCTTCGTCGATAAACAGTTTGCCGGCGGGCGTCAGCTCTACGTCCCGGTGGCGCCGTACAAACAGCGGAACGGCCAGCCATTCCTCGATTTGCCGCACGGTGTAACTGACTGCCGACGGCACGCGATGCAACTCCTGCGCCGCCGCGCTGAAGCTGCCATGGCGGGCCACGGCGTCGATGACATCCAGGGAATATTCAGACCACATGCAATATGCCTTCAAAAATTTTGATAAAGACGTCCAATTATTCTCGCTTCACAGGTGAAAGCTCAGATTCATAATAGGTGCCAGTCAGCAAATAGTTTGATGGCAAGTTGTAGAAGGCTTCAATGAAAAACTCGTTTGGTTTTACCACTTACCTGGCAGGGCTGAGCATGCTCGGCTATCTGGCCATGGACATGTACTTGCCCGCCTTTGGCGCCATGGGCGCACAACTGCAGATTTCTCCCGGTGCCGTGGGCGCCAGCTTGAGTGTGTTCCTCGCCGGGTTTGCCGTGGGGCAGTTGCTGTGGGGGCCGTTGTCGGACCGTCTTGGGCGCAAGCCGGTGCTGTTGAGCGGCCTGAGCCTGTTTGTGCTGGGTTGCCTGGGCATGTTCTGGGTCGAGACGGCGCCACAGTTGTTGGCGCTGCGGTTCGTCCAGGCCGTGGGGGTGTGTTGCGCCGCCGTGAGCTGGCAGGCGCTGGTGATCGACCGCTATCCGGCAGACCAGGCCCACCGGGTGTTCGCCGGTATCATGCCGCTGATGTCACTGTCCCCGGCTCTGGCGCCCTTATTGGGGGCGATGCTGTTGAGCTATTGGGGCTGGCCGGTGATTTTTGGGGTATTGCTGATCCTGGCGCTGTTGTTGCTGGTGCCGACGTTATGCCTGAAAAGCTCTGCGAAACGTCTGACCGCTGAAGGCGAAGTTTCTCGCCTGGGTTACGGGCAGTTGCTTAAGTCCCGGGTGTTCAGCGGCAACGTACTCATCTTTGCCGCGTGCTCGGCCAGTTTCTTCGCGTGGCTGACCGCTTCGCCGTTCATCCTCGCGGGCATGGGCTACAGCCCCAATGACATTGGCTTGAGTTACCTCTTGCCGACAGTCTCATTTCTGGCCGGTGGCTATAGCTGCCGCAGCGCCCTGCAACGTTTCCAGGGCAAGCGCTTGTTGCCCTGGCTGCTGCTGACTTACTGCCTCAGCATGGTGGCGTTGTACCTGGTCGCGACACTGACCGTGCCCACCCTCACGACCTTGCTCGTTCCGTTTTGTGTGATGGCACTGGCCAATGGCGCGAGTTATCCCATCGTGGTGGCGAATGCGCTGATGCCTTTCGCGCAAAACTCCGGCAAGGCTGCGGCGTTGCAAAACACCTTGCAATTGGGGTTGTGCTGTCTGAGCAGCCTGCTGGTGTCGTCGATGATCGAGCAGCCGTTGCTGGTCACGGCACGGGTGATGTTGGCGAGCGCGCCGATGGCCGTCCTGGGCTATTGGCTGGCGCGGCCGCGAGGTGAGGCTGCGGGCAGCAAGCGGGCGCATCTGCTTAAAACGTGAGGGGGAGCATTCACCACCCTGCGGTCGCCGGGAGGGTAAGTTGTCCGATTAATTGTATACAACTATATAGACATTAACTTGTAAGGTTGCATACAGTGTCGGCACAACAAAAACAGAGAGCCCCTCACCATGACTATCCCGAAGGCGTCATTGCAACGGCCTGAAGACGAGAACCTGGGCGTCACCGCCAACCTGGCGTACGGCCTGCAGCATGTGCTCACCATGTACGGCGGCATCGTCGCGGTGCCGTTGATCGTGGGCCAGGCGGCTGGGTTATCGCCAGCGGACATCGGCTTGTTGATCGCCGCGTCGCTGTTTGCCGGCGGCCTGGCCACGTTGTTGCAGACCCTGGGGTTGCCGTGGTTTGGCTGCCAGTTGCCCTTGGTGCAAGGGGTGTCGTTTGCTGGCGTGGCCACCATGGGCGCGATTGTGGGCAGTGATGGCGCAGGCGGCATCCCGGCGGTTCTCGGCGCGGTAATGGCCGCCTCCCTGATCGGGTTGCTGATTACCCCGGTCTTTTCCCGAATCACCCAATTCTTCCCGCCGTTGGTCACCGGGATCGTGATCACCACCATTGGCTTGACGCTGATGCCGGTGGCGGCCCGCTGGGCCATGGGCG
Source organism: Pseudomonas sp. SDO5215_S409 (assembly GCF_054071325.1). Classification (NCBI taxonomy): domain Bacteria; kingdom Pseudomonadati; phylum Pseudomonadota; class Gammaproteobacteria; order Pseudomonadales; family Pseudomonadaceae; genus Pseudomonas; species Pseudomonas sp. SDO5215_S409. The sequence continues at coordinate 18,418 of NZ_JBSVWN010000063.1, forward strand.
GCAACAGCCGGGCGGCGGATTTTGGCAGCATGTCGAACATCGGCCTCGCGGCCCTGACGCTGGTCCTGGTGTTGCTGCTGAGCAAGATCGGCAGCGCTGCCGTGTCGCGGCTGTCGATTTTATTGGCGATGATTATCGGCACGCTGATCGCGGTGTTCCTGGGCATGGCCGACTTTTCCGGTGTCACCCAGGGCGAAATGTTCGGCCTGCCGACGCCGTTTCATTTCGGCCTGCCGACGTTTCACGTGGCGGCGATCCTTTCCATGTGCATCGTGGTCATGGTGACGCTGGTGGAAACCTCCGCCGACATCCTGGCCGTGGGGGAAATCATCGACACCAAAGTCGACTCCAAGCGCCTGGGCAACGGCCTGCGCGCCGACATGTTGTCGAGCATGCTGGCGCCGATTTTTGGCTCGTTTACCCAAAGCGCCTTTGCCCAGAACGTCGGGCTGGTGGCGGTGACCGGGGTAAAAAGCCGTTATGTGGTGGCGACCGGCGGGTTGTTTCTGGTGATTCTGGGGCTGTTGCCTTTCATGGGGCGGGTGATCGCGGCGGTGCCGACCTCTGTGCTGGGCGGTGCCGGTATCGTGTTGTTTGGCACCGTGGCGGCCAGCGGCATTCGGACGCTGTCCAGGGTCGATTACCGCAACAACATGAACCTGATCATCGTTGCCACCTCCATCGGCTTTGGCATGATCCCGATCGCCGCGCCCAGTTTTTACGATCACTTCCCCGGCTGGTTTGCGACCATTTTTCATTCGGGCATCAGTTCGTCGGCGATCATGGCGATTGTGCTGAACCTGGCGTTCAACCACATCACGGCAGGCAACTCGGACCAGCAGTCAGTGTTTGTCGCCGGCACCGAACGCAGTTTGTGCTTTCGTGACGTGGCGGCGCTGCGTGAAGGGGACTATTTCAGCGGCGGTAAATTGTTCGATGCCCAAGGTAAGGAAATTCCGTTGGACACCGAGGGCATGAAGAAGGAGGCCGCGCCGCAGCGGGCTCAGGCCAGCGAGGTGTAGGCCTGGGGCTGGGCTTATTGCGCGTCGAACGCCTGCCCGTTGATGCCGGTGCTGTCGGGCCCCATCAGGTACAGGTAGACCGGCATGATGTCTTCCGGTGCGGGGTTGTTGGCCGGGTTCTCGCCGGGGTATGCCTGGGCACGCATGCTGGTGCGGGTGGCGCCCGGGTTGATGCTGTTGGCGCGCACCGGCGCGACGGTGTCGAGCTCGTCGGCCAGGGTTTGCATCAGGCCTTCGGTGGCAAACTTCGACACCCCGTAAGCCCCCCAATACGCACGGCCCTTGCGGCCTACGCTGCTGGAAGTGAACACCACGGACGCGTCGGTGGACAGCTTGAGCAGCGGGAGCAAGGTGCTGGTCAGCATGAACATTGCGTTGACGTTGATGTGCATCACCCGCATGAAGTTCTCGCCCGACAACTGCTCCACCGGCGTACGCGGGCCGATGATCGAGGCGTTGTGCAGCAAGCCGTCGAGGTGGCCGAACTCTTTTTCGATCATAGCCGCCAGTTCGTCGTACTGGTGGGGCAGGGCGGTTTCCAGGTTGAACGGGATCACCACCGGCTGCCGGCCGCCTGCCGCTTCGATCTCGTCGTACACCTGGCCCAGGTTGGCTTCGGTCTTGCCCAGCAGCAACACGGTGGCGCCATGGGCGGCGTAGGTTTTCGCCGCCGCGGCGCCAATCCCGCGACCGGCGCCGGTCACCAGAATGACCCGGTCCTTGAGCAGTTCTGGACGTGCGGAGTAATCAAACATAAACAACCTCGACAGAATTTACAGAAAGTCCATTTAGCAGCTGCAGAGCGCGTTATCCAACACCGTGCGCAGCTCCAGCGGGTGGTTCACCACCACGTCGGCGCCCCAGTTGCGCGGGTTGTCGTCCGGGTGGATGTAACCGTAGGTGACCGCTGCGGTGCGGGTGCCCGCATCGCGGCCCGACTCGATGTCACGCAAATCATCGCCCACGAACAAGACGCTGGCCGGGTCCAGGTCGAGCATGGTGCACGCCAGAGTCAAAGGCTCCGGGTCCGGCTTGCTGTTTTTCACATGGTCCGGGCAGATCAGCAGGGCCGAGCGTTCGGCCAGGCCCAACTGCTGCATGATCGGCTCGGCGAAGCGCAGCGGCTTGTTGGTGACCACGCCCCAGATCAGCTTGGACTTTTCGATGTCGGCCAGCAGTTCTTCCATGCCGTCGAACAGTTTGCTGTGGATCGCGCAGCCCTTGAGGTAGCGCTCGAGGAACTCCTGGCGCAGGTCTTCAAACCCGGGCGACTCGGGGTCCATGGAAAAGGTCACGGCGACCATGGCCCGGGCACCGCCGGAAATTTCGTCGCGGATGTGCTGGTCATTCATCGACGCCAGGCCGCGGTCGGCGCGCATGGCCTGGCAGATGGCGATAAAGTCGGGGGCGGTATCCAGCAGAGTACCGTCCATATCGAATAGAACCGCTCGCAACTTCACAGGCTTACTCCTCGCGCAGGGTCTGGATCATGTAGTTGACGTCCACGTCGTTGGCCAGCTTGTAGTGCTTGGTCAGCGGGTTGTAGATCAGGCCGATGATGTCTTTGACGGTCAACCCGGCCTGGCGGCTCCAGGCACCCAGTTCGGACGGGCGGATGAATTTCTTGAAATCGTGGGTGCCGCGCGGCAGCAGCTTCATGATGTATTCGGCGCCGATGATCGCGAACAGGTACGCCTTGGGGTTGCGGTTGATGGTGGAGAAGAACACCTGGCCGCCCGGCTTGACCATGCGAAAACACGCGCGAATCACCGAAGACGGGTCTGGCACGTGTTCAAGCATTTCAAGGCAGGTGACCACGTCGAATTGCTCAGGCAGCTCAAGGGCCAGGGCTTCGGCGGTGATCTGGCGGTATTCCACGCTTACGCCCGATTCCAGCTGGTGCAACTGGGCCACGGCCAGTGGGGCTTCGCCCATGTCGATGCCCATCACGGTGGCGCCGCGCTGGGCCATCGCTTCGCTGAGGATGCCGCCGCCGCACCCTACGTCCAGCACCTTTTTACCGGCCAGGTTGACGCGCTCGTCAATCCAGTTGACGCGTAGCGGGTTGATGTCGTGCAGCGGCTTGAATTCGCTTTCACGGTCCCACCAGCGGTGGGCCAGGGCTTCGAATTTGGCGATTTCGGCGTGGTCGACGTTGCTCATGATCAGTCCTCTGAATCTCATAAAACGGTTTGCCAGCTCTGAAACACGGGTTCAGGGCGGGCGTTATTCGTGGCGTGCGCTGATGCGCTGGCCCCAGGCGACGGCCGTGGCGGTCAGTTGTTGCTCATCCAGGCGGGTCAGTTGCCGGTCGTCAAGCAGTTGCTTGCCGGCGACCCACAGGTGTTTCACGCAATCGCGGCCGGTGGCATATATAAGCTGCGACACCGGGTCGTAGATCGGTTGTTGCGCCAGGCCCGACAGGTCGAATGCGACGATATCGGCGGCCTTGCCCACTTCCAGCGAGCCGATTTCACCGTCCAGACCCAGCGCCCGGGCGCCGTTGAGGGTCGCCATGCGTAACGCGCGATGGGCGTCCAGCGCGGTGGCCGACCCGGCCACGGCCTTGGCCAGCAAGGCCGCGGTGCGGGTTTCGCCGAGCAGATCGAGGTCATTGTTACTGGCCGCGCCGTCGGTGCCTACTGCCACATTGACGCCGGCTTGCCACAGACGTTCCACCGGGCAGAAGCCGCTGGCCAGTTTCAGGTTCGATTCCGGGCAATGGATGATGCTGGTGTTGCTTTCTACCAGCAACGCCAAATCGCCATCGCTGATCTGGGTCATGTGAACGGCCTGCAAGCGCGGCCCCAGCAGGCCCAGGCGCTGGAGGCGGGCCAGCGGCCGTTCGCCGGTCTTTTCGACGGCCTGCTGCACTTCAAGGGCGGTTTCGTGCACATGCATCTGGATTGCCGCGTCCAACTCCTCGGCGATCACGCGGATTTTTTCCAGGCTCTCATCGCCCACGGTGTACGGTGCGTGAGGGCCAAAGGCGATCTTGATGCGCGGGTGGTGCTTGAGGTCGCTGAACAGCTCCACGCCCTGGCGGATGGCCTCGTCGGCATGGCTGGCGCCGGGAATCGGGAAATCCATGATCGGAATGGCGATCTGCGCACGCATGCCGCTGTTGTGCACGCGCTCGCTGGCGACTTTGGGGAAGAAGTACATGTCCGAAAAACAGCTGATACCGCCCTTGATCTGCTCGGCGATCGCAAGGTCGGTGCCGTCGCGTACAAACGCCTCGTCGACCCATTTGGCCTCGGCGGGCCAGATGTGGTTTTCCAGCCAGTTCATCAGGGACAGGTCATCGGCGATGCCGCGAAACAGCGTCATCGCCGCATGGCCGTGGGCGTTGACCAGCCCGGGGCTGAGCAGCATGCCCGGCAGTTCACGCACGTGGGTGGCGGCCAGCTTCAGCGCTGCCGCACGCGGGCCGATAAAGGCGATGCGCCCGTCACGAATGCCCAGGCCATGCTCTTTGAGCGCCACGCCCGCCGGTTCGACGGGTACCAGCCAGGTGGGCAGCAACAATAAGTCGAGCGGGGCGGCAGGTTGGGTCATCGAGGGCGGTTTCCCGGCGGGTAGTAAAGACGGCAAAGTATACCCGAGCGTCTTGGCTGGCGGATCGCTATAATCGGCGGCTTTTGTTCATGAGTGCGGGGGTAAGGATGCGCGATCGACTGTTGGCTGCGGAGAATGTGAAGGCCATCGCCTGGCGTGACGGCGCACTGCACCTGCTCGACCAGCGCGCTCTGCCGTCCGAAGAAACCTGGATCACCTGCACCCGCGCCGCCTGCGTGGCCGATGCCATCCGATCGATGGCTGTGCGTGGCGCACCCGCCATCGGCATCAGCGCCGCCTATGCCATGGTGCTGTCAGCCCGGGAGCATTTCGCCGAAGGCGATGACTGGCAGGCGGCGTGGGAAGAAGACTTTGCGCTGCTGGCCGACGCCCGGCCCACCGGCGCCAATTTGTTCTGGGCGTTGAGCCGCATGCGTGACCGTCTCGATCGCCTCAAACACACTGCCGACCCGCTTGCCGCATTGGAAGCCGAGGCGATCGCCATTCATGACAGCGACCGTGAAGCCAACCTGACCATGGCCCAATTAGGGGCTGACCTGATTCGCAAGCATCAGGGCAACCCCCAGGCGATCCTCACGCACGGCAATACCGGCGCGCTGGCGACCGGTGGTGTTGGCACGGCGCTCGGGGTGATTCGTGCGGCTTACCTGGAAGGCATGGTCGAACAGGTGTACGTCAACGAAACCCGGCCCTGGCTGCAGGGTTCACGCCTCACGGCGTGGGAGTTGGCGATCGACCGGATCCCGGTCATCGTGAATGCCGATTCGGCGGGCGCCCATGTTCTTAAGACCAAGGGCGTGACCTGGGTGATCGTCGGGGCGGACCGCATTACCGCCAATGGCGACATGGCCAGCAAGATCGGTACGTACCAGCTCGCTGTGTGTGCGATGCACCATGGCGTGCGCTTTATGGTGGTGGCGCCGAGTTCGAGTATCGACCTGAGCCTGGCCAGTGGCGATGAGATCACGCTCGAGGAGCGGAACGGGGGCGAGTTGGGCGACGCTATAGAAGCGTTCAACCCGGTCTTTGATGTGACGCCTGCGGACCTGATTGACGTGATTGTCACGGAAAAAGGCATCGTCGAACGGCCGGACGCCGTGAAGATGGCGCAGTTGATGTGTCGCAAGCGGTTGCATTAAAAGTCCGGGGTGCTGGCGCTGGCCCCTCAATGTCACTCAAAAACCACGGATCTGGCCCAAAAAAACAGCGTGGATCCAGCTCTAAGCCCCTCTCGTCCCCCTCAAGCCTGTCATCCGTCAACTAACTATGCTCCATGCGCATCAGGGGGATAGGTGCGTGGCGGCGATTGTGATAACATCCGGCGGTTTCCAGGGTTGCCCCGCGGGGTGATCTCTACTGCGCAGATCCGTGTCATAACTCGTTGATTTGTCGTAAGTCGTTGCCGGGCACCCCGCCAGCAACGGCGAGCTTCGTTCGTCCCATATGGATGTGACGAGGTTTCACCCGAAAAAGGAATCAGGCTTCTCATGGGCGAACTGGCCAAAGAAATCCTCCCGGTCAATATCGAAGACGAGCTGAAACAGTCCTACCTCGACTACGCGATGAGCGTAATCGTTGGCCGGGCACTGCCTGATGCGCGCGATGGCTTGAAGCCCGTGCACCGGCGTGTGCTCTACGCGATGAGCGAGCTGGGTAACGACTGGAACAAGCCATACAAGAAATCTGCCCGTGTTGTCGGTGACGTGATCGGTAAGTATCACCCTCACGGCGACACTGCGGTGTACGACACCATTGTTCGGATGGCCCAGCCATTTTCCCTGCGCTACCTGCTGGTAGACGGCCAGGGCAACTTCGGTTCGGTCGACGGCGACAACGCCGCAGCCATGCGATACACCGAAGTGCGCATGACCAAGCTGGCGCACGAGCTGCTGGCCGACCTGCATAAAGAGACCGTGGACTGGGTGCCGAACTACGACGGCACCGAAATGATCCCGGCGGTCATGCCGACCAAGATCCCCAACCTGTTGGTCAACGGTTCCAGCGGTATTGCCGTGGGCATGGCCACCAACATCCCGCCGCACAACCTCGGTGAAGTCATCGACGGTTGCCTGGCGCTCATCGACAACCCTGAGCTGACCGTCGATGAATTGATGCAATACATTCCCGGTCCGGACTTCCCGACGGCGGCGATCATCAACGGTCGCGCCGGCATCATCGAGGCCTACCGTACCGGCCGTGGCCGCATTTACATGCGCGCCCGCTCGATCATCGAAGACATCGACAAGGTCGGTGGCCGCCAGCAGATCGTCGTCACCGAGCTGCCTTACCAGCTGAACAAGGCGCGTCTGATCGAGAAGATCGCCGAGCTGGTCAAAGAGAAGAAGCTGGAAGGTATTACCGAGCTGCGCGACGAGTCTGACAAAGACGGTATGCGCGTGGTGATCGAGCTGCGTCGTGGCGAAGTGCCTGAGGTGATCCTCAACAACCTCTACGCCCAGACCCAGCTGCAAAGCGTGTTTGGTATCAACGTGGTTGCGTTGATCGACGGCCGCCCGCGCATCCTGAACCTCAAGGACTTGCTGGAAGCCTTCGTGCGTCACCGCCGCGAAGTCGTCACCCGCCGTACCGTGTTTGAACTGCGCAAGGCGCGTGAGCGCGGTCACATCCTGGAAGGCCAGGCGGTGGCGCTGTCGAACATCGACCCGGTCATCGCATTGATCAAGGCCTCGCCCACCCCGTCGGAAGCCAAGGAAGCGCTGATCAGCACGCCTTGGGAGTCCAGCGCCGTGGTGGCGATGGTCGAGCGCGCTGGCGCCGATTCGTGCCGTCCGGAAAACCTGGACCCGCAATACGGCCTGCGTGAAGGCAAGTACTTCCTGTCGCCGGAGCAGGCCCAGGCCATTCTGGAGCTGCGCCTGCACCGCCTGACGGGCCTTGAGCACGAGAAGCTGCTGGCCGAGTACCAGGAGATCCTCAACCAGATCGGCGAGCTGATCCGCATCCTCAACAGCGCCGTGCGCCTGATGGAAGTGATCCGCGAAGAACTGGAAGTGATCCGCGCCGAATACGGCGACGTGCGTCGCACCGAGATCCTGGACGCACGCCTCGACCTGACCCTGGGCGACATGATCCCGGAAGAAGAGCGCGTGGTGACCATTTCCCACGGCGGTTATGCCAAAACCCAGCCGCTGGCGGCGTATCAAGCCCAGCGTCGTGGCGGTAAAGGTAAATCGGCTACCGGCGTCAAGGATGAGGACTACATCGCTCACCTGCTGGTTGCCAACAGCCACACCACGCTGCTGCTGTTCTCCAGCAAGGGCAAGGTGTACTGGCTCAAGACGTACGAAATTCCGGAAGCGTCCCGTGCGGCGCGTGGTCGTCCGTTGGTGAACCTGCTGCCGCTGGACGACGGTGAATACATCACCACCATGCTGCCGGTCGAGGAATACACCGAAGGTCACTACATCTTCATGGCCACCGCCAACGGCACCGTGAAAAAGACCCCGCTGGAATCCTTCAGCCGTCAACGCAGCGTGGGCCTGATCGCCCTGGAGCTGGACGAAGGCGACGTGCTGATCTCCGCTGCCATCACCGACGGTGAGCGTGAAGTCATGCTGTTCTCCGACGGCGGCAAAGTGACGCGCTTCAAAGAGTCCGACGTGCGTGCCATGGGCCGTACCGCACGGGGTGTGCGCGGCATGCGTCTGCCGGAAGGGCAGAAGCTGATTTCCATGCTGATCCCGGAAGAAGGCAGCCAGATCCTCACCGCTTCGGCGCGCGGTTATGGCAAGCGTACCGCCATCAGCGAGTTCCCCGAGTACAAGCGTGGCGGCCAAGGTGTGATCGCCATGGTCAGCAACGAGCGTAATGGCCGCTTGGTCGGCGCTGTCCAGGTGCTGGACGGTGAGGAAATCATGTTGATTTCCGACCAGGGCACTCTGGTGCGCACGCGTGTGGGTGAAGTGTCCAGCCTGGGCCGTAACACCCAAGGGGTGACGCTGATCAAGCTGGCCAAGGATGAAACCCTGGTGGGCCTGGAGCGTGTCCAGGAACCATCGGAAGTCGAGGACGAGGAGCTGGACGGTGAGGCGTTCGACGGCGAGGTGATCGCGGGTAGCGATGACAACGTCGAGGAGCCAACACTCGACGCTGCCGCTGACGAAGAAGAACCGCAAGACTAAGCGGACATGGAGGGGGCGGATGCAAATTCGCCCCCTTGTTGTTTGTCTGCCGTGAAACGATTGATTTATTGCACCACCCCACCAGATCAAAGTGAGATTGGATGTGAGCAAGAGAGCCTATAACTTCTGTGCCGGTCCCGCGGCGCTTCCTGAAGCAGTCCTTGCGCGCGCGCAAGGTGAACTCCTCGACTGGCATGGAAAAGGCCTCTCCGTGATGGAAATGAGCCATCGCAGCGATGAGTTTGTGTCCATCGCCACTAAGGCGGAGCAGGATCTGCGTGATCTGCTGGGCATCCCTTCAAACTACAAGGTGCTGTTCCTGCAAGGCGGCGCCAGCCAGCAATTTGCCCAGATACCGCTGAACCTGCTGCCCGAAGGCGGTACGGCGGACTATATCGACACCGGTATCTGGGGCCAGAAAGCCATCGAAGAGGCCTCGCGCTACGGCAACGTCAATGTCGCCGGTACTGCCAGGCCCTACGACTATTTCGCGATTCCCGGCCAGAACGAGTGGACGCTCTCCAAGGACGCGGCCTACGTGCACTACGTGGCCAACGAAACCATCGGCGGCCTGGAATTCGACTGGGTTCCGCAGACCGGTGACGTTCCGCTGGTGTGCGACATGTCTTCGGACATCCTCTCGCGCCCGATCGATGTGTCCCGCTACGGCATGATCTACGCCGGTGCGCAGAAGAACATCGGCCCGAGCGGGATTCTGGTCAATATCGTCCGTGAAGACTTGCTGGGCCGTGCCCGTTCGCTGTGCCCGACCATGCTCAACTACAAGGTCGCCGCCGATAACGGCTCGATGTACAACACGCCACCGGCCTTTGCCTGGTACTTGTCTGGCCTGGTCTTCGAGTGGCTCAAGGAGCAGGGTGGCGTGGCGGCCATGGGCAAGCTCAATGAAGAGAAAAAGCGCACGCTCTACAACTTCATCGACGCCAGCGGCTTGTACAGCAACCCGATCAACGTGTCTGACCGTTCGTGGATGAACGTGCCGTTCCGTCTGGCTGATGACCGCCTGGACAAGCCATTCCTGGCGGGTGCCGACGAGCGTGGCCTGCTGAACCTCAAGGGGCACCGCTCGGTGGGCGGCATGCGCGCCTCCATCTATAACGCTGTCGACATCAATGCCATCAACGCACTGGTGGACTACATGGCAGCGTTCGAAAAGGAACACGGCTAATGTCTGAGCAAGAACTCAAGGCCCTGCGTGTACGCATTGACAGCCTGGACGAAAAAGTCCTGGAGCTGATCAGCGAGCGTGCGCGGTGTGCCCAGGAAGTTGCACGGGTGAAGATGGCCTCCTTGGCTGAAGGCGAAGTGCCGGTGTTTTACCGGCCGGAGCGTGAAGCCCAGGTGCTCAAGCGTGTGATGGAGCGTAACCGTGGCCCGCTCGGCAATGAGGAAATGGCGCGGTTGTTCCGTGAAATTATGTCCTCGTGCCTGGCGCTGGAGCAGCCGCTGAAAGTGGCCTACCTGGGCCCTGAAGGCACCTTCACCCAGGCGGCGGCCATGAAGCACTTTGGCCATGCTGTGATCAGCAAGCCGATGGCCGCCATCGACGAAGTGTTCCGCGAAGTGGCCGCTGGCGCGGTGAACTTTGGCGTGGTGCCCGTGGAAAACTCCACCGAGGGCGCGGTCAACCACACCCTCGACAGCTTCCTCGAGCACGACATGGTGATCTGTGGCGAAGTCGAGCTGCGTATCCACCATCATCTGTTGGTGGGCGAGAACACCAAGACCGACAGCATCAGCCGTATTTACTCCCACGCCCAGTCGCTGGCCCAGTGCCGCAAATGGCTGGATGCCCATTACCCGAATGTCGAGCGCGTGGCGGTGTCCAGCAACGCCGAGGCGGCCAAACGGGTCAAGGGTGAGTGGAACTCGGCGGCGATCGCCGGTGACATGGCGGCTGGCCTGTATGGCTTGACGCGCCTGGCTGAAAAGATTGAGGACCGCCCTGATAACTCCACACGGTTCCTGATGATCGGTAGCCAGGAAGTGCCACCGACCGGCGACGACAAGACCTCTATCATCGTGTCCATGAGCAACAAGCCCGGCGCGCTGCATGAGCTGCTGGTGCCGTTCCACGATAACGGGATTGACCTGACGCGAATCGAGACTCGCCCTTCGCGCAGCGGTAAATGGACTTATGTGTTCTTTATCGACTTCATCGGCCACCACCGCGATCCGCTGATCAAGGGTGTGCTGGAGAAAATCAGTCAGGACGCCGTAGCACTCAAGGTGCTGGGCTCTTACCCGAAAGCGGTTTTGTGAGGCTTTGACATGAGTGGCAACTTCCTCGCCCTGGCACAGCCGGGCGTGCAACAACTTTCGCCTTATGTTCCCGGCAAGCCTGTGGACGAACTGGCGCGTGAACTGAACCTGGATCCGGCCAATATCGTCAAGTTGGCCAGTAACGAAAACCCGCTCGGCCCAAGCCCCAAAGTGCTGGCGGCGATTCGTGAAGAGCTGGCCGAACTGACCCGCTACCCCGATGGCAACGGTTTTGCCCTCAAGACCCTGCTGGCGGAAAACTGCCGGGTAGAGCTGAACCAGGTCACGTTGGGTAACGGTTCCAACGACATTCTTGAGCTGGTGGGGCGTGCGTACCTCGCGCCTGGCTTGAATGCTGTGTTCAGTGAGCATGCATTTGCGGTGTACCCGATCGTCACTCAGGCGGTAGGGGCTGATGCAAAAGTGATCCCGGCCAAGGACTGGGGCCATGACCTGCCCGCCATGCTGGCGGCTATCGATGCCCAGACCCGCGTGGTGTTCATCGCCAACCCGAACAACCCGACCGGCACCTGGTTCGATGCACAAGCGCTGGACGATTTCCTGCAGGATGTGCCGGAACATGTGCTGGTGGTGCTGGACGAGGCCTACATTGAGTACGCCGAAGGCAGCGATCTGCCGGACGGCCTGGACTTTTTGGCGGCCTACCCGAACCTGCTGGTGTCGCGCACCTTTTCCAAGGCCTACGGTCTGGCGTCGCTGCGCGTAGGTTATGGCCTGTCCACGGCAGTCGTCGCCGATGTGCTGAACCGCGTGCGCCAGCCCTTCAACGTCAACAGCCTTGCACTGGCAGCGGCTTGTGCGGCAGTGAAGGACGCCGAGTACCTGGAAGAAGGTCGCCGGATCAACGAAAGCGGCATGCTGCAATTGCAGGAAGGCTTTCGCGAGCTGGGCCTGGGCTGGATTCCGTCCAAAGGCAACTTTATCTGCGTAGACCTTGGCCAAGTGGCTGCCCCGGTCTTCCAGGGCTTGTTGCGTGAGGGGGTCATTGTGCGTCCGGTGGCCAACTACGGCTTGCCGAACCACCTGCGTATCACCATCGGCTTGCCCGCTGAAAACAGCCGTTTCCTCGAGGCGCTGGCCAAGGTTCTGGCTCGTGGTTGATGTCACTTCATTGCAACCTGCTATGCCTATGATCGGTCGCCTGGTGGTGGTCGGTCTGGGTTTGATCGGCGGCTCCTTCGCCAAGGGCCTGCGTGAAAGCGGGCTGTGTGGCGAAGTGGTTGGTGTCGACCTGGACCCGCAATCGCGCAAGTTGGCGGTTGAATTGGGTGTGGTGGACCGCTGTGAGGCCGACCTGGCCGTTGCGTGTCAGGGCGCTGATGTCATTCAGTTGGCGGTGCCGATCCTGGCCATGGAGAAAGTGCTGGCGTTGCTGGCCGGCATGGACCTGGGGCAGGCGATCCTGACGGACGTGGGCAGTGCCAAGGGCAACGTGGTGCGTGCGGCGCGCCTGGCGTTTGGCGGCATCCCGACGCGGTTCGTGCCGGGGCATCCGATTGCTGGTTCCGAGCAGAGCGGGGTGGAGGCGTCCAATGCGCAGCTGTTCCGTCGCCATAAAGTCATTTTGACGCCTGTGGATGAAACCGATCCGGCGGCGCTGGCGATGGTTGACCGGCTCTGGCGCGAGTTGGGCGCAGATGTGGAGCACATGCAGGTCGAGCGTCACGATGAGGTACTGGCCGCGACCAGTCATTTGCCACATTTGTTGGCCTTTGGCCTGGTTGATTCGCTGGCCAAGCGTAATGAGAATCTTGAGATTTTCCGCTATGCAGCGGGTGGTTTTCGCGATTTCACGCGGATTGCTGGCAGCGATCCGGTGATGTGGCATGACATCTTTCTTGCCAACCGCGATGCGGTGTTGCGCACCCTGGATACATTTCGCAGCGACCTTGATGCCCTGCGTGATGCGGTGGATGCGGGGGACGGGCACCAGCTGTTGGGCGTGTTCACCCGTGCCCGGGTGGCGCGCGAGCATTTCAGCAAAATATTGGCTCGCCGGGCGTATATGGACGGGGCTGTAAATGCCGATGATCTGGTTTTTGTCGCCAACCCGGGTGGGTGCCTGAGCGGGCAGATTCGGGTACCGGGTGACAAATCGATCTCTCATCGTTCAATCATGCTGGGCTCGTTGGCAGACGGCGTCACCGAAGTCGAAGGCTTCCTTGAGGGTGAGGACGCACTGGCCACGCTGCAGGCGTTTCGTGACATGGGCGTGGTGATCGAGGGGCCGCACCATGGGCGCGTGACGATTCATGGGGTTGGCTTGCATGGCTTGAAACCCGCGCCGGGGCCGATTTACCTCGGTAATTCGGGCACCTCCATGCGGCTCTTGTCGGGGCTCCTGGCGGCCCAGCGCTTTGACAGTGTCCTGACGGGCGATGCGTCCTTGTCCAAGCGCCCGATGAGTCGTGTGGCCAAGCCATTACGAGAAATGGGCGCGGTTATTGAGACAGGGCCGGAAGGTCGTCCGCCGTTGACCATTCGCGGCGGGCAGGTGCTCAAAGGGCTGACCTATGCACTGCCGATGGCCAGCGCCCAGGTGAAATCCTGCCTGTTGCTGGCAGGGTTATATGCGCAAGGCAAGACCGCGGTTACCGAGCCTGCGCCGACCCGTGATCATACCGAGCGGATGTTGCGTGGTTTTGGCTGTCCGGTCGAGGTCAAGGGCGCTACAGCCTCGATCGAGGCGGGCAGTGCGCTGAAAGCTGCGCATATTGAAGTGCCTGGGGATATTTCTTCGGCGGCCTTTTTTCTGGTGGCCGCGTCGATTGCCCAAGGCTCGGCGTTGCTGCTTGAGCATGTGGGTATCAACCCTACGCGCACGGGCGTCATCGATATTTTGCGGCTTATGGGGGCGGACATTACGCTGGAAAATCCGCGGGAAGTGGGCGGTGAGCCTGTCGCAGACCTGCGGGTTCGCGCGGCCCGGCTAAAAGGCGTCGAGATTCCCGAGGCCCTGGTTCCGCTGGCTATCGACGAATTTCCCGTGTTGTTTGTGGCTGCCGCCTGCGCCGAAGGGCGAACCGTACTGCGTGGCGCGCAGGAGTTGCGCGTCAAGGAGTCGGACCGGATCCAGGTCATGGCCGACGGTCTGCTGGCACTGGGCATAACCTGTGAGCCGACACCTGATGGGATTATTATCGAAGGCGGCGTGATGGGCGGTGGTGAAGTGCATGCTCAGGGTGATCACCGAATTGCCATGGCATTCAGTGTTGCTTCCTTACGGGCGAGCGCACCGATTCGTATCCATGACTGTGCCAACGTGGCTACGTCTTTTCCGAACTTTCTTACACTGTGTGCCCAGGTCGGCATACGTGTAGCCCAAGAGGCTTAATTGTGAATATCAAAGCACCGGTGATTACCATCGACGGGCCAAGTGGCTCGGGCAAAGGTACGATTGCTGGCATCCTGGCCAAGCAGCTGGGCTGGTGCCTGCTGGATTCCGGCGCGCTTTACCGCCTGCTGGCGTTTGCGGCACGTAACCATGGCGTCGATCTGACCAATGAGGAGTCGCTCAAATTGTTGGCGGCGCACCTCGATGTGCAATTTGTGGCCGCGACGGGCGGTCATCCCCAGCGCATTATCCTTGAGGGTGATGACGTAACGGACGACCTGCGCAACGAGCAGGTGGGGGCCTGGGCCTCGCAAGTTGCTGCATTGCCAGCTGTGCGCGATGCCTTGTTGCAGCGCCAGCGGGCATTTCAGGAACCGCCTGGCTTGGTGGCGGATGGGCGTGACATGGGCACGGTGGTGTTTCCCGAGGCGCCACTGAAGATCTTTCTTACGGCAAGTGCCGAGGAGCGCGCCCGTCGCCGTTACTTGCAGTTGAAGGGAAAGGTCGATGGTGTTAGTCTGTCGAGTCTGCTGGATGAGATTCGTGCGCGTGATGAGCGTGATACCCAGCGTACGGTAGCGCCGCTAAAACCTGCGGCAGACGCCATACAGCTGGACTCTACGGAGTTGTCTATCGAGCAGGTGTTGGAACGCATCTTGAGTGAAATCGCCCTTCGCGATATCACCGGGTGACTCAGGAGGAGCGCAGGGGACCAGTCCTAGTCCTGCCTTCCTTCTTATATATGAACGTAACCCACATCGTCTGGGATGTGGCAGATGGGCGTATTCTTCGCCCTTATCAACAGGAATTAAAATGAGCGAAAGCTTTGCGGAACTCTTTGAAGAAAGCCTAAAAACCCTGAACCTTCAGGCAGGCTCCATCATCACCGGTGTTATCGTTGATATCGATTACCAAGCTCGCTGGGTAACCGTTCACGCTGGTCTGAAGTCTGAAGCTCTGATCCCGCTGGAACAGTTCTACAACGATGCTGGTGACCTGACTATCAATGTCGGTGACGAAGTTCACGTTGCTCTGGACTCGGTTGAAGACGGTTTCGGTGAAACCAAGCTGTCCCGTGAAAAAGCCAAGCGCGCTGAATGCTGGATTGTTCTCGAAGCAGCCTTCGCAGCTGAAGAAGTGGTCAAGGGCGTTATCAACGGTAAGGTTAAAGGCGGCTTCACTGTCGACGTTAACGGCATCCGTGCGTTCCTGCCAGGTTCTTTGGTCGACGTTCGTCCAGTGCGCGACACCACGCACCTGGAAGGCAAAGAACTCGAATTCAAGGTCATCAAACTCGACCAGAAGCGCAACAACGTTGTCGTTTCCCGTCGCAGCGTCCTGGAAGCAGAAAACTCCGCCGAGCGTGAAGCTCTGCTGGAATCCCTGCAGGAAGGCCAACAAGTCAAAGGTATCGTCAAGAACCTCACCGATTACGGCGCATTCGTCGATCTGGGTGGCGTCGATGGCCTGCTGCACATCACCGACATGGCTTGGAAGCGTATCAAGCATCCTTCCGAGATCGTCAACGTTGGCGACGAGATCGATGTCAAGGTTCTGAAATACGATCGCGAGCGTAATCGTGTTTCCCTGGGCCTGAAGCAACTGGGTGAAGATCCATGGGTTGCTATCAAAGCCCGTTACCCAGAAAGCACCCGCGTAATGGCGCGTGTTACCAACCTGACCGACTACGGCTGCTTTGCTGAGCTGGAAGAAGGCGTTGAGGGCCTGGTACACGTTTCCGAAATGGACTGGACCAACAAGAACATCCACCCTTCGAAAGTCGTACAAGTCGGCGACGAAGTGGAAGTTATGGTTCTGGACATCGACGAAGAGCGTCGTCGTATCTCCCTGGGCATCAAGCAGTGCAAGTCCAACCCATGGGAAGACTTCTCTGGCCAGTTCAACAAGGGCGACAAGATCTCCGGCACCATCAAGTCGATCACCGATTTCGGTATCTTCATTGGTCTGGACGGCGGCATCGACGGCCTGGTTCACCTGTCCGACATCTCCTGGAACGAAGTGGGCGAAGAAGCTGTTCGTCGCTTCAAGAAGGGCGACGAGCTGGACACCGTTATCCTGTCGGTTGACCCAGAGCGCGAGCGCATCTCCCTGGGCATCAAGCAACTGGAAAGCGATCCGTTCTCCGAGTACGTCTCGGTTAACGACAAAGGCGCCATCGTTAAAGGCACTGTGAAAGAAGTTGACGCCAAAGGCGCCATCATCGTTCTGGCCGACGATATCGAAGCAACTCTGAAAGCCTCCGAAATCAGCCGTGACCGCGTTGAAGACGCGCGTAACGTCCTGAAAGAAGGCGAAGAAGTAGAAGCCAAGATCATCAGCGTTGACCGCAAGAGCCGCGTAATCCAACTCTCCATCAAGTCCAAGGACGTTGAAGAAGAGAAAGAAGCCATCCAGAGCCTGAAATCGGCTCCGGAAGCTGCAGCTCCAGGTGAGACCACCATGGCCTCCCTGCTGCGCGAGGCAATGGCTAAGCAGAACTGAGTTCTGTAAAGCTGTAAAAAAGGGCGACTTCGGTCGCCCTTTTTTTGTGTGCGCCAGGCATGGCGCGTTGCGCGAAGCGCAACCAGCTTG
>NZ_JBSVWN010000064.1:0-35287 GCF_054071325.1 Pseudomonas sp. SDO5215_S409
AGCGTCTATGGCTCGGCTGTCGAAACATAGTGGCCTACTTCAGACCATCCTTAGCCGGGGCTTTGAATTTAACCGCATAAATACCGGGGTATAATAATTTGCCTTGTGTCTCGAGATGCTGTTGCGCAGAGCCCTCAAGCAGGTCCGCCGCACAATGGTTTAGAAAACGCTGGGCGGAACTCGGACTGTTAAAGTACAGGACGTTATCGTCCGCCTCGCCGCCTTGATCGGTATACAGTTTGGTGCACTGCGCGTTGAACTTTTCGGATGCCCACTGGCGCTGGTAGAAAGAGTTAAATTCGCCGCCTATGTGGAGTTTGTGCAAAAAACTGTAGTCAAGGTTTTCATCTTCAGCACAGTTCATGCCGTATTGCCCGGCGACCAAAGCTCCGCCGTCAAACTCCGCCAGCTTATTGCGGCGAGTTTCTCCGAAAGTAATATCGTTAAAGTCGCTGGAAAGGGTCCTTTCGTAGAGCCATCGGCGATGTAACAGCGTATGAAGTTCGGTCGTGAGCGCGCCGGTGCGCTCCATCTTGACCGTTAACGCCTGCAACTCTTTTTTCAGTGCGTCGGGTGTCAGCACGGGCAAGGTTGCGCTTCTTTGCGGCTTGACGTTGCGTGGTGCAGCCTCTGAAAAGGACGAAGGTAAAGCGGTGCTGCTTCTTTTGCTGCTGATTTCCATAGTGATCCTGATTTTGCCGTCAACCCAATGCCGTATTCATGAGTGAGTGCGGAAAAAGCCATTGTGGTTCCCATGCAAACATGAAGCTGGGCACTCGATTCACATCGGGCCACTCGACGGCGTATCAGCCGCCAGTGGGCAACGCAGGCGCTGTCGAACCGCGAACGATCAACTGCGGGGCAAAGTCCAGGGTGCGCGCCGGGCCGGTGTCGCCGTTCAGGCGCCTGAGCAGGCAATCGAAGGCGCTGGCGCCAATGTAGGCGGTGGGCTGGGCGAGGGCGGTGATGCCGCTGCCGACCAGCGGATACCAGTCCAGATCGTCCAGTGCGATCACGCCCACGTCTTCAAACAGGCGGCGGCCCGTGGCTTTCAGCGCTTGGATGCAGGCCAGCGCCGCGACGCCGTTGGCACAAAACAACGCCTTGGGCCCGGTGCGGGGGGTGTCGAAAAAGGCTTGCAGGCGGGCGTTCAGCTGGTGGTCGATTTCCAGCACCGCGCCGCTCAACAACGGCCTGCGGGCGATTTGCGCGGTGAAGTTGTCCCGGCGCTCTTGCCGCGAGCTGGTGCCGTCGGTGGCCTCGCTCACCAGCAGCAGGTCGCGATAGCCCTGTTGCTCCAGGTGTTCGAGCGCCATGCGCACCGCCAGCGGGTTATCCAGCCCGACCAGGTCGCTGTGCAGTTGTTCATGTTTGCGGTCTACCAGCACCAGCGGCATTTCCTCTTGCAGTTCCTGCAACTGGTCGAGGTGATGGCCGAGGGTGTTCACGATCAGGCCTTCGATGTTGTAGGCGCGCAAGGCGGCCAGGTGCTGGCGCTCTTGTGCGTCGTCGCGGTCGGTGTTGCACACCACCAGGCTGTAGCCGTACTGACGGCAGGCGGTTTCGACGCCATGCATCACGGCGATGGAGTAGGGGTTGCGGATGTCGGCCACCAGCATGCCGATCAGGCGGGTGCGCCCGCGCTTGAGGCCACGGGCCATCTGGTTGGGGCGGTAGCCGAGCGCTTCGATGGCTTGCTCGATGCGCAGGGCAATAGCGTCGGAAAGCAGGGCACGGTCATCGCCGATAAAGCGCGACACGCTGGCTTTGGATACCCCGGCGCGGGCGGCGACGTCGAGCATGGTCACGCGGCTGCGTTGGGCGGCAGAAAAATGGTTTACGGTCATAAATCGTCTTTTTTATTGGAAAGTTGAAACCGGTTTCAGGAGACACCACGCCGAGGTTGACCGTCAAGGGGCAATCGCGGCGAAAAACGACGAGTGGCGGCGTTACCTGTTAGTTCTGACAGTATCTAAGGCGCGCGATGCGGCGTTTAATTTTCTCCATGCCCCCCCAAACGCAGGAGATCACGTCATGGCAGGCAACGGCACTGCGGCATCGTTTGCCCCCTCGCAACCGCGCACTCGCAGCGAAATCCTGATGCTGGATCCGTTTGAGGAAATCGTTGGGGTGGCCGATTCGGACCCCGAAGGCTTGATTCCTCGCGGGTACACCGAATTCCCGTTGCAGTGCCGCATCAAGAAGTGGGCGCCGGGGCCGTCGCTGGGCAGAACCAATACCCTCGAACTGATCTGGACCATTGGCGGGGTCGATGTGGTGGCCGACTCGCGGGAGTTCACCGAGGCGCAATTCGCCGTCGAGCCGTTTCCGTATTCGTTGTATGTGCCCAAGAACTTCATGCTGGAATTCGAGGCCGTGGCCCAGGTGCGTTACCGCGTGCGCGAGCCGGGCAGCCCGGACGTGGAGTCACCTGCCAGGATGCTCAAGATCGACCGCAACCCACCGTCGTTTTTCTTGCCCTCCGATCAGTTGACGTTTGTAGATCCCAACATCATCGCGTCGGGTATCACCGAGGCGGTGTTGGCGGCCAACGAGTTCATCGAAGTGGTGTGCCCCGACTACAACGGCCAGTCGGGCAATGATCAGATCGCGCTTTATTTGTCGGACGAGACGCCGCCGTTTCCGCTGATCCATAACTACATCCAGACCTTTGTGTTCAGCGATGAGCCGCGGGTGCTCAGGGTTCACCGGGATTTCTTTCGGGCCTTGCCCAACGGCACCGCCTTCATGACCGGCCGTTTGTACGACCGGGCGGGCAACTACAGCGCGTTGAGCGCTGCCACCAGTTTCCAGGTGAACCTGATCGCATCGCCCGGCAACCTGCCCGCGCCGCGGATACGCCCACCTGCCTACAACGACTTTCTGCTCAAGCGTGACGATGCGCGCGCGGAGATCTTTGTGGTGATCAACCCCCAATACACCGGCTTCATGCCGGGCGACAGTGTGGTGGTGATCTGGGATGGCCGTCCGGTGCTGCCAGCAGTACCGATCACGACCTTTCCGTTTGAGGTTTCCATCCCTTGGGACATCTTGCGGGTGCCGGGCCCGTTGATGCTTGAAGAAGTGCCGGTGAGTTATGAGATCCACCGGCCGGGCCGGCCTGCTTTTCCGTCACCGGTCAGTTTCTTCTGGGTCGATTTCACCATTGCAGGCCAGGACCATGCCAATGCACCGGCGCTGCTCAATGGCACGTTGGCCCCCTTGCAAGTGTTTGGCAAAGGTTCGGGTTTGCTCAACGAGTTGAACTTGCAGGACCGCGTGGCGGGCGCAAGCGTGTGGGTCAGGTTGTATGTAGACCCCCAACCCGGCGAGGTGCTGGACCTTTACTGGAACGGCACGGGGCCGGTCGCGCAATACACGGTTCAGCCCGGCGATGTGTTCGACCAGTTGGTGCGCTTCGTGCCGGACCTGTCCGGTGCGTTCATTGTGAGCGCGGGCAACCACCCACAGTTGCCGGTTTTTTACACCACCAGCAACGGTGTCAACGAGCAGCATTCGCCGCTGACGCTGGTCAACGTGCACGTCGACCCGTTGATTCAGCTCGCCCCCCCAAAAATCGATCACACGCTCCATGGCAGCGCCCAGTACCTGACGTGCGATTCCAGGCCCGCGACCTGCCATGGCGTGCGCTGGACCATTGCGCCGGATGACCGCATGGCGCTCGATGACGAGGTCAAGTTTTATTGGCAGGGGTTCAGAACCAACAATTGGTCGGACCCTATCGCCGAAACCAGTTTTGACGCAGCCATCACGCTCACCGCCGAGCATCTGGCCAACGGTGTGCTCATGACGGTGTTGCCATGGGATACCAAAATCGAACCCCTGCGGCGTTTTGCGTCGGCGACGGGCACTTACTACCTGTACCGGGGCGGCGCCTTGATCGGTGAGTCGACGGTTGGGCGGGTGCGCATCGACCGGGTGTTCGCAGGCTCGGGGATCGTCTGCAACCCTGGCGATACGGGCTTTTGCGACGGCACCGATACCTGACACCTGCGAGCGGGGTGGCGGGGTGATTTGAAGTCTTGTGTGGTGTGGGTGGCAGCCGGTGCACGGCGGTCAGCGGGTCGGTGCGGGGTCATGGTTTTTTGTGGTGTGCCCCCTGCGTGTTTGTTCAGCCTGCGCTGATGTGTGAGCGGCGAATGTGTTCAAACTACAGTGAGTAACCTGAAAATGAAAAAGATCGGACCGTTTGAAAAAAAAAGAAAAAGCTTGATGGACCCCATAGAACTCACCCTGGACCCGGCGGTGCCTCGCGGGCTGGTCGATCCTGTGTTGTATCCCGGGTTGCTCACTCGCGAAGCCGTCGACAAAGACCTGGAACTGGACGTTCCGCTCTGGCTGCCGGTGCCAGTGCCTTTGGTTCCGGACCGAAAGGATGACCATATTGACGACGTCGGCAATTTTCAAACGGGTTATATCGGCACCACGACCCATGTCGATGCCACGCCGATTGTCGCCAGGATTGCGCGGATCTGGTTGACCCAGGGCACCCACACCTATAGCTACAAAGTGATCAATACTTTTGGCACCAATGTCACTGGCTCCCATCCAGTAACATTTATCGTTGACCGGCTCGCCCCTTATGAGACTGCGGGTATCTCACCGCTGCCCCTGACGACGCCGACGGGCTGGCCGGGGGCGTTGACCGAGGCTTTCCTGACGGCCAGTGGCGACAAAGTGGATTTTGGCATTCCCGACTATGACGCCTACGACGCACAGCCCGGGGATACCTGGGAACTGAGCCTGTCGAGCAATGGGCCCGTGGTGGCCACAGGTAACGTTTTCCCTGATGAAGTCGTGAGCCTGACGCGGGCGGTGGCGGAAGTCTCGGAAGGTTCCAATCAACTGTACTACCGGTTGCGGGACGCCGCGGGCAACATCAGCACGCAATCACTGGCGTTGCAGATCAGTATTGCGTTGCAGCCTGCTCCTGTCCTCGCTGCGCCGGGTATTGTCGATGCCCTGACATTGACCGGTTTTGGCGACCGCCTGATCGATCTGCCGGACGCCGCCAAGTCCTCCGGGATGTTGGTGATTATTCCCACCTACAGCGCCGACCGGGCCCAGGACAACTTCTACGTACGCTTGACCACGACGCATGGTGCCCTGCAGGTGGGCCCTTACCCCTTGGGCGGGCAGCCGCTGCCGTTTAACTTTCATGTGCCGTTCAGCACCCTCAAGGCGGCGTATGGCAACAGCACCGGTAAAATTGCACTGACCGTGGAGTACGCCGTGGAACGCGGCGGTGTGTTCCATTGGGTACCGATGGGCAGCACCATCGAGCTGGACCTGGACAAGGTCGGCCCCGAGAACCCGGACGAGCCTGAGCTGACCAACCCCAACCTGCCACCGCCGCATTTGACGGGCCCGACCTCCGCTAAAGATAACGAACTGGACGCCACCGATGCCTTGCAAGACGCCCCCGTCACCATCACGCTGTGGAGTGACCCGCCGCTGCCGTCGGCAAGGCCGTTTGACATCGTGCTGTATTACGCCGGTGAGCAAGTAGACAGGGTGACCGTGGATCACACGGCCGCAGTCCCGGGTCAAACCGTCCCCATGTCTGTGCCGTGGCCCTTCATTCAACGGCACTCGAACGGTGAAATTCCGTTGCATTACGAGCTCGTCACCACGGGCACCAATAACCGCAATGTCTCGCCCGTTCAGGACATCACCGTTGCGGCCAACGTGATTTCGTTCCTGGCACCGTCCGTTGTCGGGGCAATCACCCCAGTGCCGGGTGTGACGCTGTTTGGCTGCTCTGCGGTGCCAGCGCCTGCGCGCGTGCTGCAAGTGGCAGTGCCGCCCCATCCGTTGATGGAAGCGGGCATGGTCATCAATTTGAAATGGAATGCGTTCAGTGATGATGCCGGTACCGTCCCGTTACCGGCGGCCTCGGATGTGTTCCCCTACGGGCCGCTTAACCCTTCCGAGCTCATAACAGGGTTCAACATATCGGTCGCGCCGTACGACACCTATATCAAGCCCATCAATACCGCCAGCCTCACGGCGGGCTCGGTCAGGATCACCTACGAGGTGCCTATCCCCGGAACCGGTGCTATCGATTCGGTGGAGGCTCACGTGCTGGTGCGCGCTTACCTGTCGGGGTCTACGCCGACTTATTGCGACGGCACGACATGGCCTTGACAGGCACCCGATAGCGCTGTTTGAAGGGGAGGGGCGCTGCCCCTCTTCTTCAGCTTCCTACGTTATGTGGTCGGTTATTCAATCCCGATGTTGGGATAAATCCTACATATTCTTTCGCGCTCACTCCCTAATCTGCGGCCCCTCAAGGCCTGCCCCTGTCTCGCTTGGTGCCGGTCAATTCGTTCCCTCTGGGAAGGTTCTTCACGGGTATACACGCAAAATGAGTATCAACGCTTTTTTTAAAAAACACCCTCTGGCGCTCGCACTCCAGGCACCTGCCATGGGCTTTTTGATGCTGGGCGCGACAGCGGCCGAGGCGCGCCTGGAGCTGTCCAAAGGTGAGGAGCGCACCATCAGCGCCGGTTATTACAAGGACAGCTGGTACCTCAAGGAAAACGCCCACCTGATCTCCAACGGTGCAGCCCTGCTGCAATCCCAGGTCGTGGGCTCGCGCTTGACCCTCAATGAAGGCACGACCGCCCAGGATATCCAGGCGTCCGCCGGTTCCCACATCACGCTCAACGGCGCCACGGTCAATGCTCGGTCTTCATCGCCGTACGCCATCCACCTGGCCAGCAGCAGGGCAGACATCGACAACAGCACCGTCACTAATAAAAACGGTGTGGGCATCAGTGCCGGGCGTAACTTCCTCACCTCCAATGGCTCGACGGTGAACGTGTCCAACAGCTCGGTGACCGGCTCCCACACAGGGGCGATCGCTTCGGCGTTCAGCCAGCTGAACTTTGTCGATTCGAAGGTGGTGGCCACTGACGACGCAGGTCTTGGCATTTTCCTGGTCGGTGCGAGCGCCACGGCCACCGGCAGCCAGATCATCGGCGGCGAGAACGGCGTGCGTCTGCATTATGAATCTGCCGATTTGAACGACAGCAGCCTGGTGCTCGACAGCACCCACGTCGAAGGTAAAAACGGCGCGGCCTTGCTGGTCAGCGGCGACGCCTATGGCGCCGCCGATGCCGACATCGTGGTGCGCAACGGTTCGACCCTGACCGGCGGCAACGGCAACATTCTGCAGGTGATCGGCAACGCCACCGCCAACATGAACGTCGACAACAGCACCCTGTTCGGCGACGTCGTGGTGGAGGAGGGCAGCACGGCGGCGTTGCAGCTTAACAACGGCGCATGGCTGACCGGCCAGTTGAAAAACGTCGCCGAGCTGAGCGTCAACGAGGCCTCGCATTGGGTGCTGGTGGGCGACAGCGAAGTCGGTGCATTGAAGATGGGCGGCGGCGCCGTGCATTTTGGCGGTGCGCAAGATTTTTACCAACTGGACGTCAAGACGCTCGAGGGCAACGGCACGTTTGTGATGCACACCGACTTCGCCAACGGCCAGACCGACTTTCTCAACGTCGAAGGCCGTGCTCAGGGCAATCACAGCCTGTTGCTGGCGTCTTCCGGTTCTGAACTGGCCAACGGCGAAGCCGTGCACGTGGTGCACACCGGCAGCGGCGACGCGCAGTTTGCCCTGGTGGGCGACACCGTTGACGTGGGCGCCTATGCCTATGGCCTGAAGCAGGAAGGAACCGACTGGTATCTGGACCCGAGCCGCCGTGGCACCAGTACCGGTGCGCATTCGGTACTGGCCCTGTTCAACAGTGCACCGACGGTTCTGTACGGCGAAATGAGCATCCTGCGTACCCGCATGGGTGAATTGCGCTTCAGTGATGGCAAGAGCAACGGCCTGTGGATGCGCAGCTACGGCAACAAGTTCGACGTATCGGCCAACAAGAACGGCGCGGGTTATTCGCAAGTCCAGAAAGGCTTCACCCTGGGCGCCGATGCGCCGTTGTCCGGGGGCGACGGCCAGTGGCTGGCGGGTGTGATGGCCGGTCACAGCACCTCGGACCTGAGCCTCAGCCGTGGCAGCAGCGGTGAGGTCAAGAGCTACTACCTGGGCGGATACGCCACCTGGCTGGACGCTGAAAGCGGCCTGTACTTTGATGGTGTGGTCAAGCTCAACCGCCTGCACACCGACAACAACGTGACCTTGAGCGACGGAAAAAAAGCCAAGGGCAGTTATGCCCAGAATGCGGTCGGGGCCTCGGCCGAGTTCGGTCGTCACATCAAGCTCGACAACGACTTCTTCGTCGAGCCTTACGGGCAGGTCGCGGCGGTGATCACTCAGGCACAAAGCTATGAATTGTCCAACGGCCTGCACGCCAAGGGCGACCGTTCCAGCTCTGTGATCGGCAAGGTCGGCGTCACGGCGGGCAAGAACATCCAGCTGGAAAACGGCAGCGTCCTGCAACCGTACCTGCGTACCGCGCTGGCCCACGAGTTTGACCAGAGCAACAAGGTGTTCGTCAACGATCAGAGCTTTAACAACGACCTGTCGGGCTCGCGCATCGAGCTGGCAGCCGGTGTGGCGATGTCGGTGTCGAAAAACGTCAAGTTGCACGCCGACTTCGAAACCAGCAAAGGCAAGGCCATCGACCAGCCTTGGGGCGTCAACCTGGGCGTGCGCTACGACTTCTAAGCGCCTCCCGGCTGACACTGGCCACCGTTGATCACCGTTGCGGGCAAGCCCGCTCACCTTTGAAGGGGGGCATCCCTTAAAAAAGGTGGGCGGGCTTGCCCGCAATGGTTTCGGTGAGCCGCCCCCCGCTGCCTAGAATTTAGTCTGCACCGCCACTTCAAGTGTCCTCGGCGACCCCAGGTAATACGCGGGCGACACATGCGCAAACTCGGCATACACCGTGTTGGTCAGGTTGCGCACCCGCGCGGTCACCGAGGTGTGCGTGTCCACCTTGTAACGCACAAACGTGCCGAACAGCGTATAGGCGGGCACCGTCTGGGTATTGGCATTGTCGGCGTACACCGAGGCCACGTACCGTGCGTCCACGCCGCCTTGCCAGTCTTGCGAAACGTCATAGGTCAGCCACAGGTTGCCCACCCGCTTCGGCACGTTGGTGGGGGTGTTGCCCTTGCGCGACACCACTGCGCCGCTGGCGGTCTTCTCGTTGAAGTCGTCGTATTCGGCGTCTACCCAGGCGAAGTTGCCCTCGGCCAGCAACCGCGGGGTGATGCGCAGCGAACTGGCCAGCTCGATGCCCTTGGAGGTCTGCGCGCCCACGGGGATGCTGTTGGTGGGGTCCAGTGGGTCGGTCACGGCAAAGTCCTTGCGCTCGATTTTGTACGCCGCCACGGTTGCCGAACCGCGTCCTTGCAGGTAATCGAACTTGCTGCCCACCTCCCATTGCTTGCCCGTGGACACGTCAAACACCTGGGTCGTGGTGCTTGGCTGCTCGGCGGCGGTGCTGTATTGCACGTACACATTGGCCGAGGGAATGAACTGGTACGTCAGGCCCACTCGCCCGGTTATCGGCTCCCAACTGCGTTTGAAGTGACGCGGGTTGCTGGCGGTGATTGCGCGGTGGTTGGTCACGTCCAAGTCGATGGCGTCGTAACGCAAGCCGCTCAGCAGCGACAGCGTGTCGGTCAGGCCCAGGCGGTTTTCCACGAACAGCGCCCGGGTGGTCACCGCGTTGGTTTTGTCTGGGACAAACCCGGGCCGGGTGCCGGGGATGTCGTAGAAATGCCCCGGGTCATAGTTGTTCGGGTCCACGGTGCTGTTGCCCGGCACGTTGAGCGGGTTGTTGGTGGTGCTGTTGACCTTGTACTCGAAGCCGCCAGACCAGGTGGTGCTCAGGCCAAATACCGTGTCTTGATGGCGCAGCTCGAACTGGTTGCCGTTCTGCTCGCCCTGATGGCGCACCTGGTAGGCGGTGGAGCGGTTCACCGCGCTGTTGTCGGCGTTGTACTGGTACGTCTCCAGGTTGCGATAGTCGCGCTGGCTGTCCAGGTGGTACAGGGTGTTTTTCAAGGTGGTGCTGTCGTTGAGGCGGTAGTCGATGATCGATCGCGCCCAGATCGTGCGCTGCTCGTAGCGCCCGTCGGCCACGTTGTAGTTGTTGAAACGGTTGTGCGTGTCGATTTTCAGCTCGCCCGACTTGGGGTTGAGCACCGGTGTGCCCCAGTAGGGGCTGTCTTCATGCTCGTCCTGATACTCCAGGGCCAGGGTGTGCGACAGGTCGGGCGTGAAGTCACTGAGCAGGGAAAACGCCACGCTCCAGGCATCACGCTGGTCGCGGTCGATGTAGCTGTGGTTGGTGTTGCGGCTCACGTCCAGGCGCGCGTAGTGCTGCACCTCCGCGCCGGGTTCGGTCAGGGCGTGGTTGACGCCCAACGCCATGCCCGCGGTGTCGTAGCTGCCGTAGCGCAGCTCGCCCTCGACGGCCTGTTCCTCGCGGGTGGCCAGTTTGGTCACGTAGTTCAGCGAACCGCCCACGGAGCCTGCGCCGTTGATCAGCGAGGACGGGCCGCCCACCAGCTCGACCCGGTCATAAATCCACGCGTCCACCGGGCGCGCGAGGCCAGTGGCCACGTTGATACCGTTGAACATCTGGGTGATCTGATTGCTGGTGAACCCCCGGTACGAGACAAACCCGCCAAACCCCGGCGGGGCGCTGGCGTTGACGCCGGGCAAGGTGTTGGCCACGTCGCGAAAGGTCTTGGCGCCGCGCCGCTCGATGTCCTGACGGCTGGCGATGGCCACGGAGGCCGGGGTTTCCCGCACGCTCAAGCCCAGGCGCGACGCCATGCCGCTGGATTGATCGAGGGCCAGGCCCGGTTCGCCGGTTTGTTCGCCGTCGACCGTGGTCGGGGCCAGTTCAAGCGCCCAGGTGCACATCGGCAGGCAGCCGAACAGGCCCGCCAGAAGGGGTAAATGTTTCATGGTTGAATCCTGAAAAACATGGCTCGAAACAACGCACGGCCATGCGCATGCCAGACACGGCGCGGCCAGGTGCGGATCAGAAAAGCGCAGGGATCAGGCGAAGGCGGGCGGGGCGCGCGGGTGGGCCGCAGGCCAGGTGAAGCGGGCGGGAATGTCGGCATTGGCCACCACCGCAGGCGGCGGCGCGTGGGGCTGGGGCAAGACTGCCACGGTGAGGCTGGAGTTGAGCGCCGGGCCCATGCCGCCGGTGGAGCACAACGGGCAACCAAAGGCCTTGGACAGGGTCGGCAAGGACTCATCGGTAGGGCTGGACGTGGCGGGCGCCTGGATGCGCGGGTCCACGGTGCAGAACTGGCCGCCGATGCCGTTGAGCTGCATGCCGACCATCTGCCCGTGGCCGATGCTGCAGGCGAACACATTGAACAGGACGCAGCAATAAAGCATCCAGGCAATGAGCGAGCGATCGGTACGGGCGATTTTCATGGGGCGGCACTTTAGCATCAGCCGCCGACGAAATGCCCGGAAAAAAATACGCGGCCAACTATGCTTTTTCAGCTTCCAGGGAGAGCCAGCCATGAGCGTTGTTGTCGCACGGTGGATCGTCGGAATTTTTACCTGCATCAGCCTGGTGCACGTCTATTGGGCCGCCGGAGGCCGGGTTGGCCTGCTGGCGGCCATCCCCCAATTGCCCGGCGAGTTCGCCCGCGGCCCACGCCCTGCCTTCATGCCGACGCCCCGGGTGACGTTGCTGATCGCGGCAGGGCTGGTGCTGGTTGCCGTGTTGGTGTGCCTGCGGGTCGGGCTGTTTTTCCCGCCGATAGGTCACAGCGCCCTGCAATGGGGCATCAGTGGGGTGGCGCTGGGTTTGTTTGGGCGGGCGGTGGGCGACTCGGAATTGGTGGGGTTTTTCAAGCAAGTCACCGGCTCCCGCTTCGCCCGGCTCGACACGTTTTTTTACTCGCCCCTCTGCCTGGCGCTGGGGGCGGGGTTGCTGGTGGTGGCATGGAGTTGAGCGGGGATTGTTAAAATCCACAAAAGCCACATTTGCCATAAATCCCACTTGACACCGCCCCGGGCCCTGGCGTTTATTGGCGTACCGACCGGATTCTTTCGCCGACGTTCCAGGACGCTCAATGAACACTGAACCCTCACCGCAAACCATGCCCAGCGTGATCGAGGCGGCCACCCGCATTCGTGAAGGCCGGTTGAGCCCGGTGCATCTGGTCGAGCAATGCCTGGCGGCTATCCAAACCCACAATTCCACACTCAATGCCTTTGGGGATGTGTACACCGAGGCGGCGCTGGAGCAGGCGCACACCCTGGCAGGTGAGGCGGCGGCCGGGCACTGTCGCGGCCCGCTGCACGGTGTGCCGTTTGGCATCAAAGACCTGTTCTCCACCGCAGGCCTGCGCACCACCAAGGGCTCGTTGACCGGCCTTGAGCACGTGCCGACTCAGGATGCGCCGATCATTCGCCGCCTCAAGCAGGCCGGGGCGATCATCCTGGGCAAGACCGCCACCACCGAGTTCGGCTGGACCGGCGCCAGTACCTCGCGCTTATTCGGCAATGGCCGCAACCCCTGGAACCCGGCGCTCACCAGCGGTGGCTCTAGCTCCGGTTCGGCCATCGCAGTTGCCGCGCGCCTGGTGCCGGGCACGTTGGGCTCGGACGGGGGCGGTTCGGTGCGTATTCCCGGCGCGTTTTGCGGGGCATTTGCGCTCAAGGGCTCGCTGGGGCGGATCCCCACCTGGCCGTGGTCGGCCACCGAAATGCTCAGCCACGCGGGCCCCATTACCCGCACCGTGCGTGACAGCGCCTTGCTGTTTGACATCCTGTCCGGCCCCGACCCCCTGGACCACCAGGCCTTGCCCGCCCCCGGCGAATCGTTCCTGGCCCGCTGCGACCAACCCCTTGGCCCGTTGCGCATCGCCTATTGCCCGACCCTGTTCAACACCCCCGTAGACCCGGTCATCGCCGCCACCGTCGAAGCCGCCGTGCACCACCTGGCCGATGAGTTGCCCGTCACCGTCACCCCCTTGAGCCTGGACTGGCAAGACCCGCTGGCCACCTTTGAAACCCTGTGGGTCGGCGGTCGCGGTATCGCCTACGGCAAGGCCCTGGCCGACCGGCTCGACCAGTTGGACCCGGGTTTTGCCGCGCTGATCCAGCGCAGCGCCGATTACGACCTGGGCGCCTACCTTGAGGCGGTGCAACAGCGGGCGCTGTTCGCCAACCAGGTGCACGCGTTGTTTGCCGACTACGACCTGCTGTTGCTGCCGACCTTGCCAATTTTGCCGTTCGCCGCCGACCGAGTTGCCCCGCACGGCTGGTCGCAAGACGAGGGCGCGGTGCCCTGGGCTCGGTGGACGCCCTTTACCTACCCGTTCAACATCACCGGCAACCCCGCCGCCAGCCTGCCTTGTGGCTGGAGCCCGAGCGGTTTGCCGATTGGCCTACAGGTGGTCGGCCCGCGTTTTGCCGACGCCCAGGTGCTGCAATTTTGCGCCGCCGTTGAAGCGATCGCGCCGTGGGACCAGCACCTGCCACCGCTGATCGCCTAACGGAGCGGGCTCGTCAGAAGCCCGCCCGTGTGTAACGTTTTTGTTGTGTCTGCCCTTTCACACCCTGATGAGTGAGAGGTACTCGTGACCCCATCGATGGCCGTATCCCGTTCCTTGCCCCCGACAGGCCCTGTGCCCGCCGCGTTCCACCCTGGGCGTGAAGCGGGCGATACTGGCCACCTGACCCTGCCCTGGAATGGCCCCGTTATGCTCAATCAGCCCCGCCTCGACGAAATCATGCTTGTGCTCACCCAACACCAACGCGTCAAGGCCTCGGACCTTGCGCAAGCGCTGTTCGTCTCCGAAGAAACCATCCGCCGTGACTTCAAATACCTGGAAGAGGCGGGCAAGTTGCGCCGCATCCACGGCGGCGCGATTTTGCCCCGGCTCAACGAAGAACAACCGCTGCAAGTGCGCAGCCGTATCAAGACCCAGGCCAAGACCCGCATGGCCGTGTGTGCCGCCAAGCTGGTGAGCGAGGGCATGGTGCTGTTTTTAGACACCGGCACCTCCACCCTGGCCCTGGCCCAGCAACTGGTCGGTTTCAGCCAATTGCGCATCATCACCAACTCGCTGGACATCGCCCAGTTGATTACCCAGCACAGCAGCAACCAAGTGCTGGTGGTGCCCGGTGATGTGCGGCGCAACGACAACGCGCTGATCGGCGCGCACACCCTGGAGTTCGTTCGCCAGTTTCACTACGACATTGCCTTCATGGGCATCGGCGCCGTGGACCTGGACCTGGGCTTCATGGACTACCAGGAGCCCGAAGCGCTGCTGCGCCGGGCCCTGACCCAACACAGCCTGCGCAGCGTGATCCTGGCCGACGACGCCAAGTTCGGCCGGCGCACCTTTATCAATACGCTGGCGTTCAGCGCCATTACCACGCTGGTTACCAACCGCCCGCCCTCGGACGATTTCACCAGCCGCCTGGAGCTTGCCCATGTCGACATCCTTTACCCCTGAGTGTCTGGCGCCCAGCGCGGCGGACATCGAGACGTTCGAGGCGCTGTTTCGCGACAGCTCGGCTATTGGCGCCACACCGGCCGGGGGCTTGCACCGCCTCGCGGCCTCGGCCGAAGACGGCGCCGTGCGCGACCTGTTCGCCCGCTGGCTGCGCGAGCGTGACGTCGAAGTGCGTGTGGACGCGGTGGGCAATATGTTCGGCCTGATCACCTTGAACCCCGGCGCGCCTTACGTGCTGTGCGGGTCGCACCTGGACAGCCAGCCCAGCGCCGGGCGTTTCGACGGCATCTATGGGGTACTCGCTGGCGCCGTGGCGGTGGTCAGCCTGGCGCGGCAGTTGCGCGAGCGCGGTGAAGTCCCGGCGTGCAACCTGGCGGTGGTCAACTGGACCAACGAAGAAGGCGCCCGCTTTCAGCCCAGCCTGATCGGCAGCAGCGTGTTCACCGGCGACTTGGCCCTGCACGAGGCCTGGGCCTGCCGCGATGGCGACGGCACCTGTTTGAAAGACGCCTTGCAACAGATCGGCTACCTCGGCCAGGGCTTGATCGAACTGGACGTGGCCGGTTACGTGGAAATCCACGTGGAGCAGGGCGAGAACCTGGAACGCGACGGCCTGGCCATTGGCGTGGTGCGCGACACCTGGGCCGCGCTCAAGCAGCGCATCCGCTTTGACGGCGAACAGAACCACACCGGCCCCACCCCCATGGCCGCCCGTAAAGACGCCTTGCTCGCCGCCGCCCATGCGATCACCGCCGTGCGCGCCGAGGCCGACCTGCACGGCTTGCAGTTGCACAGCTCGGTGGGTCGCCTGGAGATCTATCCCAACTCGCCCAACGTGGTGCCCTCACGCGTGACCCTGCACGTGGAATACCGCTCGCCCGACACCGCGTTGCTCGCGGCGGCGGGCGAGCGGCTGGATGCCCACCTGCAGGCCGTGGCCGCCCGCACGGCGACGGCCTACGAAGTGGAAAGCCGCACCCTGCGTGCACCGACGCGCTTGCACCCTGGCTTTGCCGACCTGGCCTACAGCGTCGGCGAACAACTGGGCCTGCCCATCGGCAACAGCGTGACGGTGTCGGGCCACGATGCCATCAGCCTGAACCGGCATTACCCGGTGTGCCTGTTGTTTATCCCAAGCAGCAACGGGGTGTCTCACAACGAGGCGGAATTTACCCGCGACGAAGACCTGCGCACCGGTTTGCGCATGCTCACCGCGTTGCTCCATCGCGCCTGTGCCACCCCTGACGCCTATCGGTGAGGTTTGCCATGTCGAGCCATTCGCAGGTTATGTCCCGTTTGTGGGGCGCGCTGGAACATGCCGGTCTGTCGGCGCAGGTGACGGTCGACCCGGGCACCGCCGGGGTCGCCTCGCCGATGCGCCTGGCCATCGAGTGGGCGGGGTTTACCGTCACTGCGCCGTGGGGCCCTTGCTATGCCAAGGTGTTGCACGACGACATGCGCGAGCTGATCGACGTGCAGCACGTGGCGCAGGCCACCCGGCAGGCGGCCGCGTGCCAGGTGACGCCCGACGTGCGACTCGTGGACGTGGCCGCCGGGGTGTTGCTGCTGGACGCTTTGCCCGCGACCGAGTGGCGCGGGGCGAGGCTTGACGAGCTGATGCAGCCCGAACGCCTGCGCGCCGTGTGGGCGCTGAAAAAACGCCTGCAGGCGGGCGCGTCGCCGGGTTTCTCGCGCTCGCCCCTGCGGGACATCCAGCGCGTGCTGGCCCTGTGTGCCCGTGACGGCGTGGCATTACCTGCCGATCACGCCTGGATCGGTACTTGCATCGATCTGGCCTGGACGGCCGTGCAATCGCACCCCGCCGCTGCCGTGCCGCTGCACGGTGACGGGGTGGCCAGCAACGTGATGATCGGTCCCGGCGGTGCGCTGCAACTGATCGATTTTGACTACGGCGGTGAGTTCGATCCCTGGTACGACGTGGCCGTCAGCCTCAACGAGCTGTACGCCTTTGAGCCGCAATGGCGCGACGGCATCCGCGCCTGGGCGGGCGAATGCCAGGACCGCGACTACGCGCGCTGCCGGTTGTATGCGCTGATCGACGATTGGTATTGGACGTTGTGGGGGCTATGGGTCGGTGCCACGTCGTCCCGGCCGCTGGAGTTTTCCAAGGTGGGCCAGTGGACGCTGCTGCGCTGTCGGCAAAGTCTGTGTGACCCACGGTTTGAAAGTTGGCTACGTCAGGTTGAGGAGGCGCGGGCATGAAAGCATTGGGCGAGGCGTGTACGCCTCAAGAGTCTCAGCTGGAAGCGGCGGTGCGGGGCGTGCCCAGTTGGGGCACCAGCGGGATTCGCTACGCGCCGGTCAGCGGCGGCATTTCCAACACCAACTGGCGGGTGGAAGTGGCCGGGCTCGACACGGCGTACTTTTTCAAGGTGCCGGGGGCGGGCACCGAGATGTTTATCGACCGGCGCACGGCCCATGACGCCAGCGTCAAGGCCGCGCAAACCGGCTACGGCGCGCCGGTGTTCGCTTTTCTTGAAGAGTTTGGCGTGGAGGTCTTCGAGTTCATGGAAGGCTGGCGGGCGTCGTCCAACCGCGACTTTCTGGACCGCGACGTGCGCCACAACGCCTTGCAGGCGCTCAAGGCCTTTAACGATCAGTCGCCGCTGTGCCAGACCAAGACGGTGTTCGACATGATTGCCGAGCACCAGCGCCAGGTCGAACAACTGGGCGGGTGCAAACCCCTCGACGACGCCTGGTTGCGCCGCCAGTGCGAGCGGGCGCAGCGGGCGTTGCAGGCCTCGGGCATGGACCTGGCGCCGTGCATGAACGACACCCTGGCGGGCAATTTCATGCTCAACGAGCGCCGCCAGATCCGCCTGGTGGACTTTGAGTACGCGTCCAACAACGACCGCCATTACGAGCTGGCGCTGTGGTTTGGCGAGATGTTCTTTACCGACGACATGGAGCTGGCGCTGATCGAAGACTATTTTGGCCAGGTGACCCCCCAGCGCCTGGCGCGGATCAAGCTGCACAAGGCCCTGGCGGACATCAAGTGGTCGACCTGGGCGATGGTGCAGCACGCGGTGTCGCAGCTCGATTTTGACTTCTACAAATACGGTGCCTGGAAGCACATGCGCGCGCGCAGCGTGATCAACGATTCGCAATGGGAAACCTGGCTAAGACAGGCCTGAGCCTGCGCCAGCACAATAACGACGAATCACCGGCAAGCCCTTTGGCGCCCGTTTGCGCCGACGTTTCACTGCTTGATTTTTGATTGATCACATAACAAACCGATCCAGAAATTCAAGGAGCCACCGTCATGAAATCCGATACCGCGCCACCCGCACGCCTGAGAACCCCGCTCTTTGGCGCTTACTTTTTCCTGTTGTTGATGCTTGCGCTGTTCCCGCCGTTTTACCTGGGCGTCAGCGCCAGCCCCGCGCTGGTGCTGGGCATTCCGTTGCCGATTGTCTATTGGGTCGCCATTGCGGTGCTTGCCGGGCTGGGTGTGTGGGGGCTGTACCTGGCCGAACTCAAGGCTGGCCAACTGCCTGACGAGGAGAGCGCCCAATGATCAGCACCGCAAGCGTCTCTGACCTGTTCATCACCTTTGGCGTGATTGGCCTGTTCCTGGCCGGGATGATCGCCGTGCTCTACGCCACCCACCGTGAGAGCACCAGTTTTTCCGACTACGCCGTGGGCGGGCGGTCCTACGGGCCGTGGTACATCGCCATGTGTTACACCAACTCGTGGTGGCCGGGCTCGACCTTCACCGCGTTTTTTGCCTTGAGCGTCGGCGGTGCGCTGGGCTTTTACGGCATGGTCTATGCCACCCTCGGCGTGACGGCCATGTACCTGATGGCCCGTCGCGCCTGGACCTGGGGCAAGCGCTTCAACCTGCGCACCCAGCCCGACATGCTGGGCATGCGGTTCAACAGCCCGGTGGTCAAGCGCGTGGCGTCGATCATCGGCATCATCTCGGTGTTCCCGTGGGTGGTGATGGGGATCCAGGCGTTGGCGATGCTGTTTCAGTTCGCGAGCTTCGGGCGCTGGGGCGTTACCACCTGTCTGTTCGCCGGGGTAGCGGTGGTGCTGGTGCGCCAGTACTGGACCGTCAGCATGGGCATGCGCGGCTTGATCATGACCGACATGTTCCAGGGCCTGATCGCCTATGGGGTGTGCGCCGGGGTGTGCCTGTATTTGCTGTTCGGGCCCCTGGCGTTGTTTGGCAACCTGTCACACCTGCCCGCCAAGATGCTGATGATTCCCGGCGACAGCGGCACCGGGTACGGCCCGTTGTACATGTTCAGCCTGATTTTTACCGGGGTGATTGGCTCGATGTGCTGGCCGATGAGCTTCCAGCGCATCTACACCGCCAGCGGTGTGCGCTCGGTGAAAAAGGGCACGTTGTACACCATGCTGCTGGTGGGCGGGTTCTACGGGATTCTGATGTTGTTCGCCGCCGCCATCAGCCAGGACCCCAACGTGGCGGCGCACCCGCAACAAGGGTGGTTCCTGTCGCTGTTCGACATCGGCGGGCCGTGGATGCTGGCGCTGGCGATTGTCATCGTGCTGGCCGCGAGCATTGGCCACGTCGACGGCTCCGTGCAGGTGTGCGGCACCCAGTTTGCCAACGACCTGGCGACCTGGAACACACCACGCACCGACCGCCAGCTGACCGTATTGGCCAAGGCGGGCATGGTGGTGTTTATCGTGGCCGCCTCGGTGCTGGCGTACCTGACCTTCGACTACGCCCGCCTGCAACTGCTGGCGCAGATCTCCTACCAGGGCATCATCCAACTGGCGGTGCCGTTGTTCTTTGGCATTTTCAGTCGCCGGGGCAACAAGCAAGGCGCCATTGGCGGGATGCTCGCGGGCATTGTGGTCGCGATCGTGCTGACCACCCTGTACCCCGACGACATCCCGGCGCTGGGCTCGCTGACCAGCGGGATCGTGGGGCTGGTGGTGAACGCAGTGATCTTTGTGGGCTGCGCGCTGGCCATCACCCCCAGCCCGGCAGAACGTGCGCGGGTGCAGGCGCTGTTTGACCACGCAGAGTCCGCGCGCCAAGTGCCGGCAGTCGCCACGCCTGCCTTGGTGTAAGTCATGGCGAGTGAGACGTACAGCCGGTGAGGTAAAAAGGCCTTGGCAGAAGATTCGGGAGCCGCGATGCCAAGGCCGAAAACGGTTAGCGGGCAGGTACAGGCGCGATCAGTTTGGACACCACCGGGGCTTGCCACTGCTCAAGGGCATCGAGCAAGGCGCCGGGGTCGTGTTGCAGTATCAGCATCTGGTGGTGTTCGACTTTCAAAAAGCCTTCGTTCACCGCATGGTCGAGCAGGGCGCGCAGCGGTTCAAAAAAACCACAGGTGTTCAAGCACGCCACGCCCTTGTGGTGTTCGCCCAACTGCGTCAGCGTGGCCACTTCCAACAGTTCCTCAAAGGTGCCGAGCCCGCCGGGCAGTGCGATAAACCCGTCGGCCAGTTCGCTCATGCGGGCCTTGCGGGTGCGCATGTCCTGGGTGACTTCGCACTGCGCCAACCCCTCATGTTGATGGCCACGGCGCTGGATCAGGTGCGTGATGACGCCGATCACGTCGCCGCCCTCGGCCATCACCGCATCGGCGAGCACCCCCATCAAGCCTTTGTGCGTGCCGCCGTACACCAGGCGAATACCGCGCCGGGCCATTTCCCGCCCCAACGCCTGGGCCGCTTCGGCGTACAGGGGGTTGAAACCGGCATTGGTGCCACAAAAAACCGCGAGGCTGCGCAGGGTGCAAGGCATGACAAGTCCTGATGTGAGTGAAGGCGTCGCATCATCGCAGCGCGGGCTCGCCGCCAACAGGGCCAAGAAACGCAGGGTGGGTTGGGCCATCATGGCCTAGGCATAAAGTGCATTCATGGCCCTTTTTGGGTGGGCCATGTGCCGGCAAGATGGAGCCCTCAACCCACTCAACAAGGTATTGACCATGAGCAATCGTCTCGACTACGCCAAGGCGTCCCCGGAAGGTTACAAAGCGTTTGGCGGCGTGTACGTCTACTTGCAGAACAGCGGCCTGTCCAAGGAACTGATCGACCTGATTTACCTGCGTGTCTCGCAAATCAATGGCTGCGCCTATTGCATCGACATGCACTCGACCGACTTGCTCAAGCAGGGCCTGGCCGTGGAAAAACTGGTGCTGGTGCCGGTATGGCCCGAAGCGGGCGCGGTCTTTACCGAGCGTGAACGTGTGGCACTGGCCTTTGCCGAGGCGGTCACGCGGCTTACCGACGGCAACGTTCCGGACGCGGTCTACGCGGCGGCCGCGGCCGAGTTCAGCGCCAAGGCGCTGGCCGACCTCACCTACGGCATCGCCTTGATGAACGCCTTTAACCGCCTGGGCATCACCTTTCGGGCCACCCCGGCGACGGCGGCCAAGGCCTGACCCGACCGCTGGGCCGAGAAGGCATATTAATGGCCCCTTTGTAACAAAATCCTCGCCAAAATCGCCTTCCTTTTCAGGTGGTTAAGTGGGATGTACATGCGCAACGTTGCAATTATGCTGATCGCCTGCACCCTGGCAGGCGGTGTAGCCGCCGCTCAAGCCCGGGAGCTGCGCGAGGGTGACAAGTACATGTGCAGCTGGGGGGCGGGGACGGCTGCCCGGGCCCAGGAACTCAAACTGTCGGGCGTGTCGCTGTATGCCGCCCGGCAGAAGATCCAGACCCTCAGGTTCACCAAGTCGTGGATGCGCATGATGGCCATGGGCATCACCGAGCAGACTTACGACAGCCGCTCGCGGGCCAAGCCCGAGGTGATTCGCCAGAGTTTTTATCAGGATTGCCTGCGGTACAAACTGGCGCGCAAGTGACGCGCCGTTGCACCGCCCAGTGCAAAATCTGCGTAACCGCGTCCAACTTCCCCCACGCGCCCCTCGGCATACTGGCTTCCGGTATCCCAAGAGGCGCACCTCATGACTGACTACGTATTCACCCCCGAGCAAATCCCGTCCCTGGCCATCGAGGGGAGCGACGCGCGTTTTCCTCTGCGCCGGGTGTTTTGCGTCGGGCGCAATTATGGCGACCACGTGCGCGAAATGGGGCATGACCCGGACCGCGAACCGCCGTTCTTTTTCATGAAACCTGCCGACGCCGTGGTGCCCGCAGAGGGCGTGATCGCTTACCCGCCGTTGACCGCCGACCTGCACCACGAAGTCGAATTGGTGGTGGCCATCGGCAAAGGCGGGGTGGACATCGCCGCTGAAGACGCGCTTGCACATGTCTGGGGCTACGCCCTGGGCCTGGACTTGACCCGGCGCGACCTGCAGGCCGAGGCCAAAAAGTTTTCGCGGCCTTGGGAGTGGGGCAAGTCTTTTGATGCGTCGGCACCCACCACGGCCCTGCGCCCGGTGAGCGCGGTCGGGCATCCGGGCAGTGGGCGCATCTGGCTCAAACTCAATGGCGAGCAGCGTCAGGTGGGGGATCTGGCGGACCAGATCTGGTCGGTCAGCGAAATCATCAGCCATGCCTCTCGCTCCGTGGCGCTGAAGGCGGGCGACCTGATTTTCACCGGCACCCCGGCGGGCGTCGGCACCTTGCGGCCGGGCGATGTGGTCACGGCGGGCATCGACGGCATTGCAGAGTTGCGTTTTACCCTCGGCCAGGCTTGAGGCTAAAGTGGTGGCCAGGCCTTTCGAGAGACGTGTATGCCCGGCACCCGCGTAACCACCTACGGCATGGAGCAGCGCAGCGACCGCCCCGACTTTTATATCCGCGACAAGCGGGGCAGGGCGGCGCTGACCCGTCCCCATCGCCATGAGTATTTCCAGATCCAGATCAACCTGGGCGGCGACACCGTGCAGCACATCGGCGGCGCGGTACGCCCGTTCCCCAAAAACGCCCTGGCGTTCATCCTGCCCCATCGCCTGCATGTCATTCCCCACCCTGACGACGGCGATTTCATGCTGATCAACTTCAGCCAGGCGTTTTTTTTGCCGCAACTGACCTGCGACCCCTTGGACCTGGAAGACATCCCCATCGACCAGGCACCGGAGCTGTCGCCGTTTCGCTTTCAGGAACAGTTGGACTTCATCCTGGACGATGCCACTTTCGACACTGTCAAAACCTGGCTTGCCCGCATGCGCGAGCTCGATGCCCACCGCCACTTCGGCGCGCGCGAGCAGCTCAAGGGCTATCTGTTCCAGTTGATCGGCCTGGTGTGCCAGCAATACGCCGAACCGTTGCAGGCGTTTGCGGCCAATAACGCCACCCGACGCGGGCGCAAAGCGGCACTGGCCCGGGTGCAGCGCTACATTCGCGACAACGTGCACGAGCCCGCCCTGAACCTGACCGATGCCGCCGCCGCCGCGTTCCTGTCGCCCAACTACCTCACCCACCTGTTGCGCAAGGAAACCGGCAAACCCTTCTCCCAACTGGTGCTCGACCGGCGCATGCAACTGGCGCGCACGCTATTGCTCAACAGCCCGCAATTGATCGGTGCGGTGGCCCACCGCTGCGGGTTTACCGACGAAGCGTATTTTTCCCGGTGTTTTCGCAAAGTGCATGGCGTGACACCGGGGCAGTTTCGCAAGCAGTCGGCGGCGGTTTGACTGCGCGGCGTGAACACGCACCAAAAAGTAGCGCCAACAGGATCGTGTCCCCTGAAAAACATGTGGTTATTTAAGAACTTAGCGGCTTTTTAATCCGACGAAAGGTTTAAAATCAACTTGTTACAAGGTATTTCGGCCGCTACTATAGCCGCGCGTTCACCTCCCACGGTTTATGCATTTTTAAATCCCGAGTGTCCATCAGCTACTCGGGATTTTTTTTGCCTGCCATTTGGCTGATTGCTTTTATGTTCGTGCTGGGAACGTGGGTTTTCTGGCGTCAAACAACCCACGAACATGCAGCAAATGAGCGCTGGATAACACTTTTGCGTTAATTCCCTCGCGCGTTCAAAAAGCTCATCTACCCTAGATGCAATTGTCCAGCGAGGCAGGTCCAGGGAAGGGCAGCATCCTATGATCTCGATTATCGAATTTCGCCGCATCATGGCCTCAGGCTTCTTGCCTCTGGCGTGTGATTGCTCCGTGAACAACGATGGCTCCCTGCGGATCTGCGTGTTCGATCCGGAGTCGGAGCGCGTCGAGTTGCTGCTCACCCGGGTTTCCCCCGACGGGCTGGACAGCATCCGCTCTATCTCGGAGTTGATCGGCGAACTGCGCACCGAGATCAAGGCGGGGCGCAGGGGGTTCGCGTCGGTAGGCTAGGGTCAGACGATGGCCTGGGCGCTGGGCGGGGTCACCATGCCGTAACGCCAGCAGCAATGATCCCGATGCGCCGGCAAAAATACGCAGCCGCCCAGGTTCAACAACACAATGGCGGCGACCAGCAGTGAAAGACGGCGAGACATGGCAATTTCCTCAAGCAGGGTGGGCGTTGGCGTCGATCGTTTGCCAACGGTTGATCCTTGAACGCAGCCGCCCGACCCAATCCGTCGCAACCTTTCAATAATTTCATCAAACCCCCGCAAACACTGGGCAATACTGGCCCTGTCCGATGCCTTCAGCGCCCGCGATAAATATTTATTTTTTGCGCGACGGATTTCCCCCACCCCCACCGTTCAACCCTCAGCACCGATCACAGGTGATTGCGGATGAAGGAGTTGCCATGAAATCTGTACGACCATTGACACGCTTGCGGGTCGCCTTGCTGGTACCGCTGGCGCTA
The DNA here is from genome assembly GCF_054071325.1 of Pseudomonas sp. SDO5215_S409. Lineage (NCBI taxonomy): Bacteria > Pseudomonadati > Pseudomonadota > Gammaproteobacteria > Pseudomonadales > Pseudomonadaceae > Pseudomonas > Pseudomonas sp. SDO5215_S409. The sequence goes on from NZ_JBSVWN010000064.1 coordinate 24,121, forward strand.
GCGGCTGCGATTAGCGCACCGGCGTTTGCCCAGACCGAAATCATTATTCGCGACGCGCCGCCGCCCGTTCGCGTGGAAGCCGTGCCGGTCGAGCGGGCCGGTTATGTGTGGGACCGTGGCCATTGGCGCAACGAAGGCCGTGGCTACGAGTGGGTGCCTGGCCATTGGCAGCCGGTGATTGCGGGCGCCCGCTGGGAGCCGGGCCACTGGGAACCGCACGGGCCTAACTGGCACTGGAGCGAGGGGCGCTGGATCCGCTGACTGTTGTTGAACACCCAGACCCTTAGCCACCGGACCGAGATTTGCCCCATTGAAAGACACTGATCCGGACGTTGAGCTGTTGGCCCGCATCGGTCACAACGAACCTGCGGCCATCAACGAAATGGTGTCGCGCAAGTTGCCCCGCCTGCTTGCGCTCGCCAGTCGAATCCTGGGGGACGCCGATGAGGCCAAGGACGTGGCACAGGAAAGTTTCCTGCGCATCTGGCGCCAGGCCGGTCGCTGGCGCAGCGGCGAAGCCCGCTTCGACACCTGGTTGCACCGCGTGGTGCTCAACCTGTGCCATGACCGTTTGCGTCGGCGCAAGGAGCGCCCGCTGAACGATGACGAGGCGCTGGGCGAGGTGGTCGACAGCACGCCCGCGCCCGATGAGCAGCTGGAAAGCGCCGAGCGCAGCGAACGGATGGCGCAGGCGTTGGCGTCGCTGCCCGAGCGTCAGCGTGAAGCGATTGTGTTGCAGTACTATCAAGAGCTTTCGAACATCGAAGCCGCGGCGTTGATGAACATCAGCGTCGAGGCACTGGAGAGCCTGCTGTCGCGGGCCCGGCGCAGTTTGCGCAGTTACCTGGCCGACACACCCGGGCCTGCCCGCCCAGGAAGGGGAACACCATGACGCCCGAACGATTTGCTCAACTGGCCGACATTTATGGCGGCCACCTGCACCGTTGGCCCCGCGCTGAACAGGGCCCGGCACAGGCGCTGCTGGACAGCGGCGACCCGGTGGCGTGTGAGGCGCTGCGACAGGAGCAGTGGCTGGATGACCAATTGGATGGCTACACACTGGCGCCGGTGGACCCGACGCTGGTGCGCCAGGTGCGTTTGTCTGCGCCCGTGCGCCGATCCTTTTGGGCGCGGTATGCCGGCTGGTTGTCACCGGCCGGTTTTGTGGGCGCAGGCATCGCCGGCATTGCGGCGGGCATTCTGGTGGCGTCGTTGAACGGCCCGTTGCCGGTGCTGGGGCCTGAAGTGCTGCCCAGTGTGTTTGACCAGGGTGATGCCGAAGTCGTCTTCACCGTTAACGCTGAGGAAAGCGAGCAATGACTGTTCCGTCCAAATCCCTCAAACCGCTGCTGATCGTGTCGGTATTGCTCAATGTGTTTTTGATCGGCGGTGTCGGCGGGGGCTTGTACCACTGGTTTGCCAGCGCGCCGCCTGCCGAAGCGGTGGTCAACCAGCACGGCTTGCGCCAGGCCATGGTGAAATTGCCGCCGCAACGGCGCAAAGAGCTGCGCCAACTGCTGCGCCAGAACAGCGCCGACAGCCAGCCACTGGTGTTGGCCGGGCGTGAGGCGCGCTTGGATGTGATCAAGCAACTGCAAGCGCCGACCCTGGACCACGCCGCACTGGTCACCGACCTTGGCAAAGCCCGCGAGGCGGATGCAGCGCTCAGGGCGTTGGTCGACAACACCTTGGCGCAGTTCGCCAACACCTTGCCCCGGGACGAGCGCCAGAAACTGGTAGAGGCGCTGTATTTACGCGGGCAGGCCAAGGGCAAGGGCGCTAGAAATAACGGTGGGTGAGCCCAGGGCGGGCGCTGTTAACTGAACAGGCCCGCCGCAATGTTGATCGAGAACCCGAGAATCGCCGTGTTGAACAAAAAGCCGATCAGCGATTGCCCCAGCACCACCTTGCGCATGCCGCGGGTGGCGACGCCCACGTCAGAGGTTTGCACCGCCACGCTGATGGTGAAAGAGAAGTACAGAAAGTCCCAGTAATTGGGCGTTTGCAAACCTTCGGCAAAGCGCAGCGCCGGTTCCTTGCCGTCCCAGGTGTAATACAGGCGGGCGTAATGCACGCTGAAAATCACCCCGGTCAGCAGCCATGAACCGATCACGGTCAGGCCGGTAAACCCGTAGTGCAATAAGCGCTCGGTGCTGCTCAGGTCCTTGCTGCCAATCAGCCCGAAGGTGATGGCCACCAGGCTGGCGATGGCTGCGATGCACACCATGAACAACACCAGGCCTGCGTTTTCGTCTTCGATCTCGGCGATGCGTTTGACCTCGTCGGCCTTGGCGCGAATGGTCAGCCACAGCATCAGCACCAGGTAAGCCCACACCCCGGCGTTCCAGCCGATCAATACTTTGGTCAACACCGCCTCAGCGGGCACCAGCACACCGACAACAAGGCCAAAAACCGCCGCACAGGAGAGGCGAGGATGTGTACGGGCAAGAAAAGACATGGCGGCACTCACGGACAAGTTGCGCTCAAAGTAGCAGGTTTGGCGTCTCAAGCGGCAAGGCAGCCGTTGTGTGTGCTGCCTTGCCGCTTGCGACTTAGCGCTTACGTGTGACCTTCATCACCACCACAAAAAACACCGGCACAAACACCACCGCCAGTGTGGCCGTGATCATTCCGCCAATCACCCCGGTGCCGATCGCCTGTTGGCTCGCCGAGCTTGCGCCGGTGGCGATGGCCAGCGGGACCACGCCCAGGATGAAGGCCAGCGAGGTCATGATGATCGGTCGCAGGCGCAGCCGGGCGGCCTTCAGGGTGGCGTCTATCAGGTCTTCACCTTGGTCATACAAGTCCTTGGCGAATTCGATGATCAGGATCGCGTTTTTTGCCGACAGGCCAATGATGGTAATCAGGCCGACCTTGAAGAACACATCGTTGGGCATCCCGCGCAGGGTCACCGCCAAGACCGCGCCGAGCACGCCCAGCGGCACCACCAGCAGCACCGAGGTCGGGATCGACCAGCTTTCATACAGCGCCGCCAGGCACAGGAACACGATCAGCAGCGACAGGCCCAGCAACAGCGGCGCCTGTGCGCCGGACAAGCGCTCCTGCAACGACAGGCCGGTCCATTCCTGGCCGAGCCCGGCTGGCAGTTGTGCCACCAGCCGCTGGATTTCTTCCATGGCCTGGCCGGTGCTGTGGCCGGGGGCCGCCTCACCGGAAATCGCGATGGCCGGGTAGCCGTTGTAACGGGTCAATTGCGCCGGGCCCTGGATCCAGCGGGCCTGCACGAAGGCCGACAGCGGCACCATTTTCCCGGTGTTGTTGCGCACGTGGATCTTCATCAGGTCCTCGACCTGGCTGCGCTGATCGCCCTCGGCCTGCACCACCACCCGCTGCATGCGGCCCTGGTTGGGGAAGTCGTTGATATAGGCCGAACCAATGGCTGAGGACAGCACGTTGCCCACGTCGGCAAAGGACACGCCCAGTGCGTTGGCCTGTTTGCGGTCCACTTCCAGCTGCACTTGCGGCGCCTCGGCCAGCGCGCTTTCACGTACGTTGGCCAGCACCGGGCTTTTTTCGGCGGCCGCCAGCAGTTCGGTGCGCGCCGCCATCAAGGCCGCGTGGCCCACGCCGCCACGGTCTTGCAGGCGGAACTCAAAACCGCTGGAAGTGCCCAGGCCGTCCACCGGCGGCGGCAAAATGGCGTAGGCAATCGCGTCCTTGAGCTCGCCGAACGCCGCGTTGGCGCGGTCGGCAATGGCGGCTGCGGCGTCCTGGCTGCTGCGCTGCGACCAGTCCTTGAGCGTGGTAAACGCCAGCGCCGCGTTCTGCCCGGAGCCGGAAAAACTGAAGCCCATGATCATCGTGGTGTCGCCCACGCCCGGCTCGCCAGCGTTGTGCGCCTCGATCTGCTCGGCCACCTGCACCGTGCGGTTCTTGCTGGCGCCGGGCGGCAGTTGGATATCGGTGATGGTGTAGCCCTGGTCTTCCACCGGCAGGAACGAGGAGGGCAGGCGGCTGAACAGCACGCCCAGGCCCACCGCCAGCGCCAGGTAGAGCACCAGGTAACGCCCGGTGCGCTTGAGCGCATAGGCGACCCAGCCCTGATAACGGTCGCTCAGTTGCTCGAAACGCCGGTTGAACCAGCCGAAAAACCCGCCCTTGGCATGGTGGTCGCCCTTGGCAATCGGCTTGAGCAGGGTGGCGCACAGCGCCGGGGTAAGGGTGAGGGCCAGGAACGCGGAGAACAAGATCGAGGTGGCCATCGTCAGGGAGAATTGCTGGTAGATCACCCCCACCGAGCCCGGCATGAACGCCATCGGCAAAAACACCGCCACCAGCACCAGGGTGATACCGATAATGGCCCCGGTGATCTGGCCCATGGCCTTGCGCGTGGCGTCCTTGGGCGACAGGCCCTCGGTGGCCATGATCCGCTCGACGTTCTCCACCACCACAATCGCGTCGTCCACCAGAATGCCGATGGCCAGCACCATGCCAAACATGGTCAGCACGTTGATCGAAAAGCCCAGCACCAGCAGGGTGGCGAACGTGCCCATCAGCGCGACCGGCACCACCAGCGTTGGAATCAGGGTGTAGCGGATGTTTTGCAGGAACAGGAACATCACCGCAAACACCAGCAACATCGCCTCGCCCAGGGTGTAGACCACCTTGGTGATCGAGACTTTGACGAACGGTGAGGTGTCGTACGGGATCTTGTATTCGACGTTGGCCGGGAAGTAGCGCGACAGCTCGTCCATCTTCGCCCGTACCCGCGTGGCGGTGCTCAGGGCGTTGGCGCCCGGCGCCAGCTGCACGCTGACGGCGGTGGACGGCTTGCCGTTGAGGCGCGTGGAAAACTGGTATTCCTGGCTGCCGATTTCTACCCGCGCCACGTCGCCGATGCGCACGGTCGAGCCGTCCGGGTTGGCCTTGAGCACGATGTCGGCGAACTCGGCCGGGGTGGACAGTTGGCCCTTGACCAGGATCGATGCGGTGATTTCCTGGGTCTTGGTGCCCGGCAAGTCGCCGATGCTGCCAGCCGATACCTGGGCGTTCTGCGCGGCGACGGCGGCGTTGACGTCGGCCGGGGTCAGGTTGAAACCGATCAGTTTCTGCGGGTCGAGCCAGATGCGCATGGCCCGCTCCGAGCCATACAGCTGGGCCTTGCCCACGCCTTCCAGGCGCTTGAGTTCGTTCATCACGTTGCGCGCCAGGTAGTCACTGAGCGCCACGTCGTTGAGCTTGCCGTCGGTGGAGGTCAGGGTGACCAACAGCAGAAACCCGGCGGACACTTTCTCTACCTGCAAACCTTGCTGGGTCACCGCTTGCGGCAGGCGCGGCTCCACGGCCTTGAGGCGGTTTTGCACATCCACCTGGGCCATCTCCGGGTCGGTGCCCGGTTGGAACGTGGCGGTGATGGTGGCCGCCCCCAGGCTGCTCTGGGACTCGAAATACAGCAGGTGATCGGCGCCATTGAGCTCTTGCTCGATCAGGCTCACCACGCTTTCGTCGATGGTTTGGGCCGAGGCGCCGGGGTACACCGCGTAGACCTCGACTTTGGGCGGGGCGACGTTGGGGTACTGGGCCACCGGCAATTGCGGGATGGCCAGCAGGCCCGCAAGCAGGATGAACAGGGCGACCACCCAGGCAAAGATCGGGCGGTCAATGAAAAACTGCGGCATGTGAACTTCCCTTGTTACTGGCTGGACGCTTGCGCGGCGGGCGCGGGGCGGTCATCGATCTCGACTTTTTCACCGGGGCGTGCGTGTTGCAGGCCTTCGACCACGATACGGTCACCGGCCTTGAGGCCACGGCTGACCACCCAGCGGTCCTCGATGGCCGCGCCCAGTGTGACCGGGTGCTGGCTCACCACCTGTTCGCCATCGAGCAGCAACACCATCGGCACGCCCGCGCTGTCGCGGGTAATGGCCCGTTGCGGCACGCTGATGCCTTGCGGGTCCAGCGCCTGCTCCACGCGCACACGGATAAAACTGCCGGGCAGCAGGTCCAGGTCCGGGTTGGGGAACTCGCTGCGCAAGATGACCTGGCCGGTGCCTGGGTCCACGCTGATTTCGGCGAACAGCAATTTGCCCGGCAACGGGTAAAGGCTGCCGTCGTCCTGGATCAGCGTGGCCTTGGCCTGGTCTTGGCCGACCTGCTTGAGTTGGCCTGCGCGAAAGGCACGGCGCAGGTCGTTGAGCTCACGGGTGGACTGGGTCAGGTCGGCGTGGACCGGGTCCAGTTGCTGGATCACGGCCATTGGCGTGGCTTCGTTCTGGCCCACCAATGCGCCTTCGGTCACCAGCGCCCGGCCGATGCGCCCGGTGATGGGCGCAGTCACGGTGGCATACCCCAGGTTCAACTGGGCGCGCTGCACGGCAGCCTTGTTGGCGGCCACGTCGGCGGCGGTCTGCCGGGCGGCGGCGCGGGCGTTGTCGTTGTCCTGGGCGCTGATGGCGTTGTCCTTGACCAACTGGCCGTAGCGCTGCTCTTGCAGTTGCGCCTGGAAGGCGTTCGCCTCGGCCTTGCGCAGGTTGGCCCGGGCGCTGTCCAGGTCGGCCTGGAACGGCGCCGGGTCGATCCGAAACAGCACATCGCCCTGTTTGACGTCGGCGCCTTCCTTGAACACCCGCTGCAACACCACGCCAGCCACCCGGGCGCGGACTTCGGCGATACGCGGCGCGGCAATGCGCCCGCTCAGCTCGCTGCTGATGGCCAGGGGCCTGGCCTCAAGGGTTTCGATGCGGACCTTGGCCGGTGGCGTTTCCGGGGTTTTGCCGGTGGACGGGCCACAGGCGCTCAAGGCCAGTGTCAGGGTCAACAGGCAAAACGGCGCAAACAGATTTTTCGACATGCTCTTATCCCGATAGTGACTGGCGCATCCTACGGTCGCCCCCGCCGGTGTGCTGTTAAGCACTGTTGGTGGTGTGTGAAGAAATGTAAGGCCTCGCCCCTATAAACGTGCGGGCGTATATCCTTCACGGCTGTGGATCCTAACAAGATCTTTAAACCAATAAAGATTCAATCTGACCGCGGGCGCTCGTTACGGCTCGATACGCATTATTTGGAAACACCTTCAATGCCTAACATCCTTCTCGTGGAAGACGACGCCGCGTTGTCCGAGCTCATCGCCAGCTACCTGGAGCGCAACGGTTACCACGTCAACGTGCTCAGCCGTGGCGACCACGTGCGCGAGCGCGCCCGGCTCAGCCCGCCGGACCTGGTCATCCTCGACCTGATGCTGCCGGGCCTGGACGGCCTGCAAGTGTGCCGCCTGCTGCGCGCCGACTCGGCCTCGCTGCCCATTTTGATGCTGACCGCCCGCGACGACAGTCACGACCAGGTACTGGGCCTGGAAATGGGTGCCGACGACTACGTGACCAAACCCTGCGAGCCGCGCGTGCTGCTCGCCCGCGTGCGCACCTTGCTGCGCCGCAGCAGCCTCACCGAGCCTCAGGTGGCCAACGATCAGATCGTGATGGGCAACCTGTGCATCGACCTGTCGGAGCGCACGGTGAGCTGGCGCGAACAGCCGGTGGAGTTGTCCAGCGGCGAATACAACCTGTTGGTGGTGCTGGCCCGGCATGCCGGTGAAGTGCTCAGCCGCGACCAGATCCTGCAACGCCTGCGCGGCATCGAGTTCAACGGCACCGACCGTTCGGTGGACGTGGCCATTTCCAAGCTGCGGCGCAAGTTCGACGACCACGCAGGCGAGGCTCGCAAGATCAAGACCGTGTGGGGCAAGGGCTACCTGTTCAGCCGCTCCGAGTGGGAATGCTAAGCCATGTTCCGAGTGCTGCTGCGCCTCTACCTGATCACCATCGTCACCTACAGCGCTGCGATCTACCTGATCCCCCGAGTGGTCATCCAGCTCTTTGAACACCGCTACATGAGCTACAACATCGAGCAGTCGCGCGGCCTGCAAAGCCTGATCGTCCAGGAATACCACCGGGTGCCGATGGCGCAGTGGGCCAACGTGACCCTGCGCCTGTCCGCCGATTTTGCGCCGCTCAAACTCCAACTGCTGCGCATCCAGGACGCCAGCTACACCCCCGAGGAGCAACGCCTGCTGGAACAGGACCAGCCGGTGGTGCGCCTGGGCGAATGGGGCTGGATGGACGACGTAAGCTCGGCGCTCGATGACCAGTTGGCGGTCAAGCTGTCGATCCCGCCCGATCCGTTGGACATGAACCTGTTGTACTGGAGCATGAACGTACTGATCGGCGGGGCGTTGCTGGCCTGCCTGCTGTTTTGGCTCAGGCCGCACTGGCGCGACCTGGAACGCTTGAAAAGCACCGCCGCGCAATTGGGGCAGGGCAACCTTGAGGCACGCACCCAAATTCCGTCCAGTTCCAATATCGGCAGCCTGGCGACGGTGTTCGACACCATGGCCAACGACATCGAGCGCTTGCTCACCCAGCAGCGCGACTTGCTCAACGCGGTGTCCCACGAGCTGCGCACACCCTTGACCCGCCTGGATTTCGGCCTGGCCCTGGCGCTGTCCGACGAGCTGCCGGCCGCCAGCCGCGAGCGCCTGCAAAGCCTGGTCGCGCATATTCGCGAGCTGGATGAATTGGTGCTGGAGTTGCTGTCGTTCAGCCGCCTGCAAAACCCGGCGCACTTGCCGGAGCAGGTGGACGTGGTGCTGGACGAGTTCATCGACAGCATCCTGGGCAGCATCGACGACGAACTGCAAAACCCCGAGATCGTGATCGACGTGGTGCTCGACTGTGCCCTGGATCGTTTCGCCCTCGACCCGCGCCTCACCGCCCGGGCCCTGCAAAACCTGTTGCGCAACGCCACGCGTTACTGCGAGCGGCGCATTCAGGTGGGGGTCAAGGTGTGTGCCCAGGGCTGTGAGATCTGGGTGGATGACGACGGCATCGGCATTCCGGTGGACGAGCGGGAGCGCATCTTCGAGCCGTTCTACCGCCTGGACCGCAGCCGTGACCGCTCCACCGGAGGTTTTGGCCTGGGGTTGGCCATCAGTCGGCGGGCGCTGGAAGCGCAGGGCGGTACGTTGACGGCCATGGCGTCGCCGTTGGGCGGCGCGCGGTTTCGTCTGTGGTTGCCAGCCACCGTGTAATCAAATCACTTTGACCGCCCGGCCAATGGCCTGGATCGGCCCGGTGGGTTTGCCAGTCGGCGAGCCTTGCGGGCCCTCCAGGGTCAGTTCGAACAATTGGTTCGGCGCCAGCGGCGGTAAGCGGTCCAGCGGGACAGACAGCGTTTGCCCGGGCCGGACCAGCCCCAGCGATACCGGCCCTTGCCAGTCATCACCCTTGGTCCAGAACTGCAGGGCCTTGTCTGCCGGGACATCCATGTTGCCCAGCGGGATCAACTGGATCTGCCGCGTGTCACTGGCCTGGATCACCCAGCCCGGCGCCTGGTTTTGCGGGGCGACCAGCACCACCACGTAGGTGGGCGGGGCGAGGGCGGCGGTGCGCGTCAGCAGCAGCGTCGCCAACAACAACGAGGTCACTAGCCCGGCGCCTGCCAAGCCGCGCCACAGTGCCAGCAGGTTCCACCGGCCTGGCGAGGCGGCGGGGGCAGGGGGCTCGTGGCCCAGGCTGCGTTCGATGCGATGCCACAAGTACACCGAGGGTGTGACCGGCTCTGCCAGCTCGGTCAGGGCTGCCAATCGCTGTTCCCAGGCATCGACTGCGGCGCGCAGGCCTGCGTCGTGTTCCAGGCGTTGGCGCACGGTGTCGCGTTGCTCGGCGGCGAGGGTGCCGAGTACGTATTCGCTGGCCAGTTCGTCAAGAGCGTCGTTCATGCCATGCACTCACGCAAGGCCGCGAGGCTGCGTTTGATCCAGGCTTTGACAGTCCCCAGCGGGGTGCCCAGTTTCTGTGCGATTTCACTGTGGGAGTCGCCATCGACGTAGGCATGCAGGAGGCACCGCCGACGGTTCGGCTCAAGCTGTTCCAAGCAACGGTAGACTTGCCCGGTGCGTGCGGGAAACTCAAATGCATGCGAAGGCTCCAGGGCCTGTTCATGGCTAGCGTCCAAGGCCACCTCTCGGCCGCTGGCGCGCACAAAATTAAGCGCCAGGTGGCGGGTGATGCTGAACATCCAGCCCCGGGCAGAGCCCCGCTGGGGGTCGAAGCTGGCCGCGCCTTGCCAGATCCGGATAAACGCGTCATGCACGATGTCTTCGGCCAGGGCCTTGTCCCGCGCGATGCGCAGGGCCACGCCGAGCAAGCGGCTGCTGTCCTGCAGGTACAACCGGCGCAGCGCCTGTTGATCGCCACCGGCACAGGCCAACAGGCACGCTTCATAATCAAACGGGACTTGGGGTAGGGACACAGGTTGGCGCCATCGACATGAGGTCGGTGCCCCGGCTACAAGCCGGGGCTGTTGCACAGCAGCGTAGCTGACTTTGCTCAGTTGGCCGCCCAGAAGATGTAGTCGGCCTGGTACTTCACCACCTCTTGCTTGCCCTTGTTGGCCGTGGTGCATGCGGTGCCCGGCGCCACGCCGCCCTTGAGGGCGACCCGCTGGATATAGCTCACACCGCTCATTGCGCCGTGGCCTTCGGCGGGGTTGGCCTTGACCAGTTGATAGGGCAGGTTACCCGCGCTCGATGGCGCCACCGCCAACTGGGTGCCGGTAACTTTGGACCCGTCCTTGGCCTGCCAGGTGGCGGGCGGGCCGAAATAGGTGCCTACCTGCTTGCCGCTGCGGTCATTGAGCACGGCCTTGGGGCCGACAAAGAACCATTCGGTTTGCCCGGCTGCGTTGGCTTTGTCCCGGCATTCGTAAGTGATTTCGCCGACGCCGGTGGTTTCCATCGTCACCTTGTGGCCGTCCGGCACCTTGATGCTGTCGGGCAAACCGGTCTGGGCAAAAGCAGTAGGGGCAGCGGCCAGCAAGGTGGCCAGGCAAAGCAGAGTCTTGGCGTTCATCGGTGCTTCTCCATGGGTAATACAGCAGGGTTGCTACAGGCACTACCCGGGGCGGGGGCGATTGGATGCACGGATTAGAAAAATAAAGTGCTTCGCTAAATCCTGGGCAAGACAGAAAGCAGAACGCTGTTGATGCATGTGTGCCTTTCGGGAGGGGCTTGTGTCATTGCGATCAAGCCTGACGGTAACGGCCTGCTGATCGACCTGGCCCCTCAGCCCCCGTCCGAAGCGCTGATCGTCGAGGGCCTGTGCAATGCGAAAAATGATAGGCTTGAGGCTTCGATTCGGCTGTATAAGGACAT